>CAYFMH010000028.1:0-19354 GCA_964344165.1 uncultured Candidatus Peribacteria bacterium
CTTCTATTTCTATCGAATTTGATGACTTCTGTGGTAACTGGAATTATGTGATTTTTCCTCAATATTAGGATCTTATTTTGTTACTTCTCCTTACAGTTGTTCCCACTCTTTGGCACATCATTTGGCGCTCTCCGCGTAGCATCATCATGCGTACATCGTTAGCGGATGTTGTGGTTGGTTCTAATTCATCTCTTTTAACCATTTTTGAAGAAATTATATCTTGTCATTATATCACATTTTAAAGGGAAAATCAAAAAAAACGATATAAATTCATCTAGTATCTTTTGTTATGGCACATAACGTTTCAGTATATCTGATGTTTGCCAAAATACCTTTAAAAATCAATAAGTTTTTGGCAAATATGGGTCGAGCGAGGGCACGAGCGAGCCAGATATACTGTGTTATATGAGGGTTCTTTTTGGCTTCCTTATTCTATTATTTTGTTGCCAAAAAGAAAGTGCAATGTCCCCAAAGCGTATTTTTGAAAAAATTTATCCTTATTTGTCTTTTATTGCTCAGGCTTTTTATCAACTTATTTTTGATTTTTTTGTTTTGGAAAAATGGAAGAGGGGTTGGGGTGAATTCCATTTTTCCAAAACTCCTTATTTATATTATCATACTCTAAAACTTGTCCAACCATCAGACATTGGTTCTTCTGGTTTCGATTTTGCTTTTAATTCAGTAGCTTCTTCATCTGACATACCAACTATGTGAACATTTGTAACCAAATCTTTTGGCAACATAAATTCTGCACCAGGAGCAACTGCACCTGAACATAGATAGTTTTCTAAATCTTGATTTGGTATATCAATATATGAGAGTGGTCCATTGTAAGACATCAAAAAAGGCAATGCTATTCCCTCAAGAGAATTTGTATAAGATGGATTCAGACCAACTTCACCATTTCTATTTCCCCTCCACAACCTAACATGATCATTGGGGACAGGAGGTAAATTATCGTTTATCAATTTTGCTATTCTAGTCAATTCTCTTGTTCTTGGTGTATCCAAGTATGTCTCTCCATCGATTCCGACAAGCTTTCCGTCAGGATTTTTTTGAAGTAAAGTATCTTCAATACTATTTCTGAAATTTTGCATTAGATTAGAAATACTAGGGTGGCTTTCTTCAAGTTTTTTCCTTATTTTTTCTGCTTCTGATAAAATAGGTGTTGGATTAATTTGTTCCATAATTTTTTATTTTCAACAAGTAAATATTTCAGATTATTATACCTAAAATAGGCTCAAAATGCAAAAATTTATTATTAAAATCGTTTTCGGAGCGATAGCGGAGAAAACACCTATTTAAAGCCCCTCTTTTAAAAAGAAAAAAAATCAAAAATTCCTTATTCTTCAAAAAGCCTGAGCAACAAAAATCCTTATTCTAAATTTTTTCAAAAATATGTCGTACAACGTCTCTGTATATGCGATGTTGCGTTGCAACCTTATTATACTTTCGATAATCCGCAACGCAATATGGGAGAGCGACGGCAGGAGCGAACCGCATATACTGTGTTGTACGACCCGAGCGGAGTGGAGCTTTGCGGAATGAAGCGAGAGTGCAACGTGGCGTAGCGTCAGATCACATTTACCTTAATCCTATTTCCGTTTTCTTTTTGGTTTGGTGGGAAGCACTGGATCTTTTAATATGAAATTTGCTCTATCTCTGTATTTCTCAAAGTATGGAATGTCATATTTTTGGAGAAGTGCTGTTTTGTAAGCAAGATATTCAGGCGAACTTCGATGATTATCTCGATTTTCTGATCGCTTAGAACAAACTTCTGATGGCACATCAAGAAAAACTGTGAGGTCAGAAACTTTGGAAATCTCGGGATGAAGCAGATATATGCCATCGAAAATGATCATTCCATTTTTTGGTGTGGATAGCTCAACAGTTGAATCTTTTTCTCCTGTTTCTTGATTCCATGCATTTTGAAGCTTAAGGATTCCAGTGTTTTGTAATTGTTGTAGGTTAGAAGCTAGTACCTCCCAAGAGCCATACCAATTCTGGGGATTTTCTTCTTGTTCAATACGACTTGGATCACCAGAATCCAGGGCATCTTTGATGCGTTTTTTTCTTTCAGCTGTTGGATGTTTTAGCCACCAATCCGAATGCACTGCAATACATGGAACTTCTGCTTCTTTCTCAATATACTTGGCTAGAGTTGTTTTTCCCGAGCCACCAAGTCCACAAATAAAAAGAATTGGTCTCTCCTTCTTTTTTAGTAATTCTTTAATGAGTTGATTTAGCTCATTCATAATAGAATTTTACTTAGTGGAGAGGGAGGAGCAACCAAAAAGAAAACAGAAATTTAACAATAAAATGTGATCTGATGTCGTATAACTCTTTTCTATCTGAAAAGAGTTCTTGAAAAACTTTTTTAAGTGTATAAAATGCGAAATGCAAATCAAGTTTTTTTAGAGAATGCAAATGTCTGAATATATCACAAAACTTCAGCGAGAAATAAAACTCCGAAACTATTCTCCCAAAACACTAAAAATTTACACTACCTGTGTGCAGGTTTTTTTGAAACATATTACTCCTCAAACTCCAGAAAAAACCTCCCGAGATGAGATTGTTGATTTTCTCCTCTTATTGCAAACACAAGAAAAATCTTCAAAAACCATTAATGTTTATAAAGAATCCATAAAGTTTTTTTACGCAGAAGTACTGGAGATGCCAAAAGATCTCCGTATTCATTTTTCAAAAGAAGCAAAAAAACTTCCAGTAGTACTATCCAGGAATGAAATCCAAAAACTTCTCGCTAGTGTTACCAATAAAAAACATCGATTTTTACTCGCCATTACCTATGGAGCTGGCTTGAGAATTTCAGAAACTGTGTATTTGAGGGTGGGGGATTTTGATCTTGAAAATTTCTCCATCCATATCAAGAGAGGTAAGGGAAATAAGGATAGAATTACCATTTTTCCTGAAAAACTTAAAAATGATATCATTGATCTTTCTCGACTCAAAAGTACAGACGATTTTTTAGTAGAATCAGAAAGAGGTGGGAACCTGACGACCAGATCATTGCAAAAGATTTTTGAAAAGGCCTTGAAAAAATCTGGAATCCAAAAACCCGCTACTTTCCATTCTTTGCGGCATAGTTTCGCAACACATCTACTCGAAAATGGTGTCGATATTCGTTATGTACAGGAACTTCTTGGACATCAAAACATTCGAACGACCCAACGGTATACGCAAGTGACCAATCCTCAAATAAAAAATATTAAAAGTCCTTTTTAATTTTCTCTAAGATAATGAGATTACAGGAAAATCCACCTTCGTTAGTTTTAAAAAAATAAATCCAAACTTCGGTGGACGCGCGAGTAAATAGTTTCGGTTGCTTTTTTGTTTTTCATGATTTAAAAAGCAAATTGTCAGTAAAGAATGGAGCTGGCTTTTCGTTAACCCGAAAGGGCGGTTCCTCACGCTGATGGGATCTGTTCTTTGCAACATCGTGGATGAGGAGTAATGAGGATGAGAGTTCAAAACGAAGATCAACTATTTGGTGTTATGCTGGTTGCGGCATTGGCACTTATGGGGATTGGTATAATCTTGGTGATTACCCAAAAGGTTGCCGCAGTTATAATTGGGGCCGTTTGCCTTTCTGTAAGTGCAGGGACTTTCTACGCATTGTTGAAAATATTTTTTTCCCCTTCTCCACGTCCCAAAAGAGCCTGAATTCCTGTGGAGAACAGATCCCTCAAGGTCATCGGTTGATTTCGGTGGCCTTTTGGTTTTGCAAAATTTTGTAATTTTCAATTTTTAATTTTTAATTTTATCAGCCTTCGTTAGTTTTAAATTCTGTTTACAAACTTCGGCTAACAGGTAAATAATTTTTAAATCTTAATTTTTAAAGTATTCTTCTGAGTGAAATATGAGGGGCTGTTTAGAAATTTAAAATTTAGAGTTTATTTAAAAATTATAAAAATTAAAAATTTTGCTTTATGAATATTTATCTCGAAAAAATCCAAGATTTGGCCGCAACTTTTCCAAAAGATCAAAAGATCACGATCATGGAGGTTTGTGGTGGACACACCAATACCATTATGAAATACGGCATTCGGGATATTTTGCCGTCCAATATTCGTCTCATATCCGGGCCGGGGTGTCCGGTGTGTGTGACAGCCCAGCGGGACATCGATGCTATGATTGCGTTGGCAAACTCTGGGATCCCAGTAGCAAGTTATGGAGATATGATGGAGGTGCCGGGGACGTCCGGTTCTCTCGCTCAGGCCAAGGCGAGAGGGGCTGATGTACAGATGATCTACACGGCCGATGAGATGTTGAAACCGGAGAACAAGACCCGTGTTTTTTTCGGAATTGGATTTGAGACGACGACACCGATGACGGCGTATTTGCTGGAGCAGGGAATCTGTGTTTATTCTACGCACAAGGTAATGATCCCGCCGATGAAGATTCTTGTGGCTAAAACTAAGGTGGATGGATTTATCGATCCGGGGCATGTGTCCTGCATCATTGGTTCGGACGTGTGGAAAGAGCTCGAAGTGCCGCAGGTGATTTCTGGATTTGGGTCGGATCAGATTGTGCGGGCGGTTTACAAACTCCTCGAGCTGATTTCTGCTGGTAGAAGTGAGGTAATCAATGATTATGAGGAGGTGGTGAAACCGGCGGGGAATGCAAAAGCCAAGGCCATGATAACCAAAAATATGAAGGTGGTGGATGCTGAGTGGCGGGGGATGGGTGTTTTACCAGCTTCGGGGTTGGATCCGGTGTTTGACGAACTGAATGCGAAGGTGAAGTATGTCGATATTTTAAAAAACCTAAAATCGGTCCAGAATTCTGTCTGTCGATGTGGGGAGATCCTGCAGGGGCTGTGTGAGCCGGCAGATTGTCCGATCTTCGGTACGGGATGTACGCCGGAGCATCCGGTGGGAGCGTGTATGGTGAGTGAGAGTGAGGGGGCGTGTGGGATTGCGTACAAGTTTTTGGAGAGAAAATAGTAATTATCAATCTTCCCCGAATAGTCGGGATCTTCGACAATTATCAATTATCAATTTTTTTATTAGAATTTTGTAGATGAAACACATAGAACTTGCCCACGGAAATGGCGGACGAGAAATGCAGGAATTTTTGCAGGGATTTTTGGGAGACTTTTATCGAGGGGATTGGGACAATTGTGCAAACGACGGAGCGACTTTTGCCCTGCCGAGCGGGGATAATCTTTGCTTCACGACCGATAGCTACGTGGTGAATCCCATCGAATTCCCGGGCGGGGATATCGGGCATCTGGCTTTCTCCGGCACGGTCAATGATCTAGTGGTGATGGGGGCAGAGCCGATGGGGATTTCCTTGGCTTTGATCCTAGAAGAAGGATTTGATCAAAAAATTTGTTCAAAAATTTTAGCCTCCATCAATCAATTATCACAAAAATACAAAATTCCTGTCGTTACGGGAGATACCAAGGTTATGGAAAAAGGGGCCATCGACCAGATCGTGATCAATACATCCGGAGTGGGACTGGTGAGGGAACCTTTAACACAAAAAGTAGAACCGGGGGACAAAATTATTTGTTCCGGTGGGATCGGAGAACATGGAGTCGCGCTCCTCTCTCAGCGTTTCGACTTTCAGACAGAAATTTTATCAGATTCGAAACCCGTAGTGGAAGAGATGCAGGCGATTCGGGATTTGATCAAGATGGCCAAGGATCCGACTCGAGGTGGTTTGGCCGCTACTTTAAACGAAATTTCATCAGATCAGGGAGTAGAAATCGAGATACAGGAGGACAAAATTCCGGTAAAAAAAGCGGTTCGATCAGCCTGTGATATGCTTGGTATCGATGCATTGGAACTAGCCAATGAAGGAAAGATCGTTTGCATCGTTTCAGCCGAGAATGCAGAGGAAGTGGTGAAAAAGTTACAAGAATTTAACCCGAGGGCGGGAGTTATCGGACAGGTAAGTCAAAAATTACAAGTTTCAAATGACAAATTACAAATGAAAGGAAAGGTTATTTTAAAAACGAATCTGGGATCGCGGATACTCGGGATGCCGTCGGGGCAGATTGTGCCGAGGATTTGTTAGATCTCTAGGAGCTCTGGTTGTTTTGCTTTTTTAAGTTCTTTTTCTGTTGGTTGATAGACGAGGTAGTGAATATCTCCTCCCATTGGGGTGAGATTATCTTCATCTTCAGGTGGTTCTTCGGGAGACAAAAAGGGAATCAACTCTATCACTTTCTTCTAGATCTCCTTCCATCGGTTGCCAATCGAGTTCTAGGTCTGCTTCGCCGGTTCCTAATTCCCAATTTTCAGGGACTTGAAAAGCTTCTTCTCCATAGAGTGGATTATAATCATAGTTATAATCTCCTAAATCCTCTGGGCCTTCACAGTTTTCTCTTAGAATATTGTTATTAGGTTCTGCAAGGTGGTAAAAAGATGGAACTCCAGTTTTTGTATTTCTTCTCATGCCAACAACATCTCCATTGTCTTCTCGGTAGATTTCGTCGCATCCCGGAAATTTTCCTTCTGGGAGTGGTTTTTCGTCAGCTAGAGCAGCTGTAGCCCACACAGAAGCACTCACAAAGGCTACAGCTCCTAATAAAATCCAATTTCTTTTTCTTGCTGATCGAAAAGATTCAATTTCTTTGTCCGGATCAACTCTTTCTGGAAGAATAGCAAAGTAACCGTAAGGTTTAGTGTTGACTGTTTCAGGAGACATTTGAACTTTTTGAAATAATATTTAAAATATGCATACTTGAAAAACCAAAAAAGTCAATATTTTTCATGTCTTTTTTTCCCAAAATCAACGAATCCTTCATTTGCGCTCACTGTGGACATCAAAATGAACCAGCGCCCAAGACCTGTCGAAATCACTGTCAGAAATGCCTCTGTTCTCTACACGTGGATCGGGATACCCCAGGAGATCGACTCTCTGAGTGTGGAGGTTTATTAAAACCAGTAGGGATTGAAGTGCAGGGGAGCGAGATGCAATCAATCCTTTTTCAGTGCGAAAAATGTGGGAAAATGGGAAAAAATAAGATTGCGGAGGATGATGATAGGAAAAAGCTTTTAGAAATATTTGAGGAAATGCAAAATTAGAGCAATGATTAATGAGGAATGAATAATGAGTAATAAAATTCCAAATTCCAAAAATTAAATAACAAATAATTAGGAATGTGAATATTTAAAAAAGCTTGCGAAAATTAAGATTATTTGTACATTTTTCTCACCCTGAGGAGTGAGTTAAAAATACAAAATTTAATCTACAAAGTTCGAAGCTAAGGACAGATTGAATTTTGAGAGGAGGAGGTTGCGAAAGATGTGAAATTTTGCGAAGCGAAATGAAACATGTGCAGCCACCGACGACGAGGCGAGCGTAGCTCAGTGGTAGAGCAGCGGGTTGTGGTTCCGCTGGCCGTGGGTTCGATTCCCATCGTTCGCCCCAGAATCCTACGTCATTAATCACTGTGGGCTCCATAGGGTCGACCTGTCCTGGTTCTCCGCCAAAGTATGACAACTCAACCCAAAACTACGAAGGCCGGACGAAGTCTCGCCTGTGAGACTAAAAAGGACGTAGCGGGAAGCTTGGATTTATTTTTTATGTAAGCGTAGGAGGGAGACCTGTGGGGTCCATGGTGTGCATTTTAGCTCCACAATCCTTCTCTTATTTTCCTAAATTTTTGCGGAATTATGGAGTCTGCAGTGGATTGGTTTGGGAGAGATCGTGAGGGGTGGGTGTATTTGGAGTGGGAATAATAATTTGGGAATTTGTAAGTTTTCACATCTGTAATTCAGTAGATATTCAAAAGGTAATTCCAATTCCTCTCCATCCTTAAACCTGTCCCGAGTGCTCGGGACGAGTTAACGTTATCGTCCTTAACTGGAGGGTGTGAAAACTTACGAAGCAGGAAAATTGACAGATTACAAAAAATACTTACTATAAAAAATATTATGAATAATTCTTTAAGAAGCAGTATCGATGAGCTTGGGGGAAAACATGGTTTTCTCGAGTGGGGGAGAGACAATGGTCTTTCTGACTTTTTAGTTCCGCAAGAGATTTTAACTCCTGGAGAAGCATATTCTGAAAAGGTAGCGCAAAGAGTTTTGCGAGCGATGGAAGCATTTGGAACTGGGGAGGTTATCGTCCGAACGAGTGAAAAATCTGACTGGGAGGGAATGGTAGATACCATGCCGACAGAAGTTTGTAATCTTCGAGAATTGGCAGAGGTAGTTGAGCAAGTTCGAGAACAATGTTTTGATCCAGATTTGATAGCTTATGCGGAAACTGAAGGATCTGATTATGATCCAGGGAGGGTGACGGTTTCCATCGCTCCGTACATACCACAGCCACATGGAACTCTCACTGAGCATCCGAATCAGCCAGGGGTTAGTTTGATGGATATTTTTACTACGAAGCCAGTTTCATTGGATGAAATAATACTCAAATCCGATATTCCATATCATATATTTGGAAGGTATTCTGAAGGCAAAATGGTGTCTATTTCTCGTACCGATAAATTTGATTTTCAAGGAGAAAAAGTTGATGAATTTGATCTGAGCTATGCTTCGCTTGTAAAAAATATTTTACAGTTACAGTTGGTTGTTCGACTTGTTAATTTTATTCGAGAAAAAGGAATTGATTTGGATGATGAGGCTTTGCAGTTTGAGTTTGGTTTTCATCCAAAAACAAAACAACCACTTCTTTTTCAGAGCAAATTTTTTGCTAAAAAACAGCTTTCTGATTTTCAGTTGGATGAAGCAGATGGATTTTGTGAAGAAGGATCTCGTATTTTTGGATTCACTCATCCAGAAGGGATAACTCTTCCTATTGCAAAAAAAGAATCTCGTTCTGAGGCGATAAGAAAGGGAGAGTTTAAATTTGCTCCTCGTCAATTAAAAATTGAGGGAGATAGAATTATTTATGTTGATACTGGAGAAGAAAAAAAATTTGCTGAAGATTGGATGAGAGATCACCGGGTGGAAAAAATGCTAGCTGCACAAGGAAAATCACAAGAATTAAATTGGGTGCCAAGAAATGAACCGTATTTACTTGCGCCAGAATGGATAACAAATCAGTTATCGTTGAGTGAAATTGCCCCAAATATGTTGGGGTATATTCCGGGGGCAAAAACAGCGGGATCGCTTTCTTTGGCTCATCAAAATACTCGGTTTGTACAAGCGACTTTAAAGAAAGATGGTTTTTCTATTCTCAATAATTTTGCACATAGACGATTTCCAGAAGAAAATGACGAAGAAGATTTGATTCCTGCAAAAATTACTTGTGATGGACGAGCTTTTCGGATTGAAGCTGTTTAAATTATTTCTTCCTTTTTGCTTTTACAAAAAAGTTTAATGCGATTTTAGTGTTTAAAGTTGCAACTTTTTTTATAAAAAAGATTGACATTTTTTTTGTTTTGATAAATGATGATTGTATTTATTAATCCTAAATATTATGACACTTGAAATGGGTGACGGTGATTTCGTTTCTGGTCGCATGGAAAAAAGAGAAATGGCGGAAGAACTTCTTCAGAGTGTAATGCAGGGATTAGATGAAGATTTAGGTTCTCTCGAAGAACAAATAGCTACGGCAGGAAGGGAACTAGACCGAGTTTTTCTTTGGAGTAAATATAAAGAATGGGGAGCACTTTTGGAAGAAAAGTTAGAAGAACTAAGAAAAGATAATCAAGGAGCTCAAAAAGTGCAATTACAGCTTGTAGATAGAGAAAGTGCAAAATGTTTAGTAGCTGAAATTCTAGGAAATCCATTTATGTATGATCATTGTATTAATCTTACAGCCCCAGAAATTGCAGGAGTATTTCATCCAGATGATGAAGAGGAAATAAGTGGAGAATTTTTGTCTCCATTCCTTTTTATACAGAAAGAAGATGGTGAGATAGAAGGAATTATTCCTCATGAAATTTTCCAAGAATTTCGCCATTGGACTCTTCGATTTCCTTCTAAAACCTCAGCTGGGTTTAGATTGCTGTCATTTAAACTTGTTCAAGAAGAAGGAGAAAATGAAACAAGAATAGTAAAATTAAAAACGGATACCCAAGGAGCCGTTGCTAGTGCAGTGTAGTATTTTGCTTTGTAATTTAAAAAATGACAGATTTAGCAACAGAAGAATTTGCTTCAAGTTATATGCAAGGTTTGGTTTTGCAAGAAATAACTCGTGCTGAAATACAGATGATTGTTGCCGATATCTTGTTGTTAGTAGATCAAGTTGAAGACGAAGAGACGAGAAATGGTCTGTTAAAAATAGCACGAGAGATGGCGGAAGTAAGATTAAAATTAGGGTGGAATATTGAAGAACGAAAAAACATGTTTTAAAGACGAATGTGGTTTGACCTGGAGCGAATCTGGTTTGTGTTTGGGACATAAAATAATGTCCGGAAGGCAAAAAATGACGTTTGTGACACGAAGTTGGTTCGTGTTGGGAACATGATTTTTATGTTCGGAAGTCTTATTTTTTATCTCTCAGTCGAGTTTTTCGACTCAACTTCTGAATAAATTTGCCAAAGCTAAGTCCAAAAAGACTTAGCTGAGCGTAGGAATTTTGAAACTCTCGCCACCGTTTTTATGACTTTTTGGAAAAAAACCGAAAAAAACTTTTTCTCTGAAATCGCTTATTTATGCGGTTAAATTCGATAGGTGTGAAAAATTACTGAAAAAGCATTGACAAATTTGTTAAAATAGTTATAGAGAATTTGTTATTTATTTTCCTAAATTTTTAAAAAAATGGAAACTCAAGATGATCAACTGAAAGCTATTAAAGACGCCGAAAAGTCAATAACCCTAGTGCAGCAATTTTTGGATACGGGAATAGGAGACGGTCCTAGTCATTTAAAGTGGGCTCGAGAAGCCATCGAAACAGCAGCCAGCCAAGGAGTAGAAGTGGGTGATTTGCAAAATCAAGTGAAAGAAATGGTAGTGGATGTTTTCAAGAAGAACGCCGAAGAGGCAATAGCCCAAGTGCAGCAATTTTTGGATACGGGAATAGGAGACGGTCCTAGTCGTTTAAATGGGGCTCGAGAGGCCATCGAAACAGCAGCCAGCCAAGGAGTAGAAGTGGGTGATTTGCAAGCAAAACATGATGCACTGGCAGAACAAATCCAGTAAAAAATTAAAGTTGGGGTAAATTTTCCTAACCTCTTCGGCAAAGTTGAGAAACATCGCCTTCCGCCTTCGTTAGTTTTAAAAAAAATTACAAACTACGGCGGACAAGACAGGAGAGTTTTGAAGAAAACTATTTCTTCCCTTTCGCTTTCGTCGCTGTCTTAAACTCACACTTCTTCTTTTTGCTGTCATACGTCACTTGGAGTGTGTCTCCGTGAGTGACTTTTCCAGCAATGAGCTCTTCTACGAGTGGCATTTCAATTTTTTCTGATACCACACGTCGGACTTCTCGAGCTCCAAATTCAGGCTTGTAGGCAAGTTTTGCCAGAGCATTGATCGCTGATCCACCGACTCTGATCGTGATTTCTCGTTCGTGGAGGCGGTCTTGGAGTTCGGCCACTTGGAGTTCTACGATCGATTTGATTGCTTTTCGGTCCAGTGGTCGGAAGACAATGGTTGCATCGAGACGGTTGATAAATTCCGCCGGGAAGGTGTTTTTGAGATCTTTCATTACCTCATCTTTTACCACATCAAATTCATGTTCATGTTCGGCGAGGTCTTTTTCGGTCGCGGCAAATCCGATGGCATTGGCTTCTTTTTGGAACCGGTGAGCTCCAATATTGGAAGTCAAAATCACCAGCGTATTTTTAAAGGATATTTTTCGTCCTTTCCCGTCGGTGAGCGTTCCGTCTTCTAGGATTTGCAAAAGTAAGTTGTGCACATCTTGGTGTGCTTTTTCAATTTCATCGAAGAGGATGACGGAGTATGGTTTTCGTCGTACTTTTTCGGTCAACTCCCCACCGCTCTCATATCCTACGTATCCAGCGGTTGCCCCCACGAGTCGACTGGCCGAGTGTCCGGCGGAGAATTCAGACATGTCGATTTTGACCAGCGCATTTTTGTCGTGGAAGACATCTTCGGCTAGCTGTTTGACGAGCTCAGTCTTCCCCACCCCAGTTGGCCCAAGGAAGAGAAACGCTCCCAGTGGTCGATTTGGATTCTGAAGTCCGACTCGAGCTCTTCGGATGGCTTTAGCAACCTCTCCGATTGCTTCTGTCTGATGGATAATCTTCTTTCCAAGAGATTTTTCTAGGTTTTTGAGCTGCCCCATCTCGTTATTCACAAGGGTAGAGACGAGGATGTCCGTCATTTGTTCGATGATATTGGCTACATCTGAGGATTCCACCTTTTGCATAGATTTTCTGTCAATTTTCCCAGTTTTTAGTTTTTGTAGCGCTTCTTCGAGTTCGATTTCTTTTTGGTGAAGCTGATTGGCTTTTTCATAATTTTGAGCGACGACGGCTTCTTCTTTTTTCTTCACGGTGTGTGAGAGTTTGGACCGAAGTTCTTTGATCTTTTTTCCGTTCTTTTTGTTCGTGATAGATTTGAGCGCACAGGCTTCATCGAGCACGTCGAGAGCTTTGTCCGGCAAAAATCGATCGTTGATATATCGGGAAGATAACTTTACAGACAGGTCGAGCGCTTCATCGGAGATAACCACTCCGTGAAAACTTTCATAGTGAGATCTGATTCCGTACATGATTTCTACGCATTCTGGGACCGTTGGTTCTGGCACATCGATTGCTTGAAACCGTCGAGAGAGGGCGGCATCTTTTTCTACGTATTTTTTATATTCGTCGACGGTGGTCGCTCCGATTACTTGGACCATCCCACGAGAGAGGGCTGGTTTGAGGATATTAGCCGCATCGAGAGATCCTTCGGCTGATCCGGCTCCGATGATCGTATGGAGCTCATCGATGAAGAGTACCACTTCATTTTCGGCCGCGGAGGCTTCGTCGATCACTCTTTTGAGCCGTTCTTCGAATTCTCCTCGATATTTGGTCCCGGCGATGAGATCAGACATCGAGAGTGAAAAAACTTGTTTGTCCAGCAAACAATCTGGCACGGTCCCATCGACGATTCTCTGGGCGAGTCCTTCCACGATCGCGGTTTTTCCTACTCCTGGATCTCCGAGGAGGATTGGGTTGTTTTTTGTTTTTCGGGCCAAAATTTGTACGGCACGAGCGATTTCTCGGTCTCGACCGATGATTTTGTCCAACTTCCCGTTCATCGCTTCTTCTGTCAGATTGGTGCAGAAGTAGTCCAGAGCTAGTTTTTTCTTTTTTGGTGAGGTTGGTGTTTGAGCAGATTTTTTGTCAGTGCCCATAAACTGATCGCCACCTCCCATGGCTTTTTCTTCTCCTCCGAGTCCCATAAATACTCCCTGAAGTCCATTGAGCAGCGCTTCAATTTGTGATGGATTAGGCGGAGCGGCCACATTGGATCCTCCGGCGGTGTTTCGAGGGCTTTGCTGAAACAAATTTTCGAGATACTCTACCACGTTTTCTGATTTTACCATCAATGATTCTAGGATATGAATGGCTCCGGATTCTTTTTGGCGGACGAGAGCGTAGAGCAGGTGCTCAGAGTCAATCATCGGATGTCCAAAATCAAGAGCGGCTTGAGCGGCAGCTTCGATAGCTTTTTGAGAAAAAGGGGAGAGCAGAGTTTTTACCGCTTCTTCTTTCTCTTCTTTTTTATCTTTTTCAGTATTTAGGGTTGGATTTTTAAGTTCTTCGGCGATCCGGGCCGAATTCTCATAAGTCACCCCAAAGTTTCGCAGGACTCCGCCTCCGACGGATTTTGGTTGGCGTAAAATTCCAAGCAATAGGTGTTGAGTCTGGATTTGTCGTTCTCCAAATTTTTGCATTTCTTCTTGGGCAAGAATGATGGAGTTTTTTGCGAAGTGAGTGAAGGAATCGAAGTGGCTCATGGAAATAGTTATTAGTTTTTAGATCTTAGTTTTTAGTGAAAAATTTATTTAATGTAATTTAAGATCGGTAGATTTTAACTGAAAATGCTTAAAAAAGCAATAAAACACGCTTGATTATGTGACATGAAGATGGTGTAGTCACTCTTCTTTTATAAAAAACTGAGGAGATGGCTGAACAATCATTTCTTTGGACTGAGGTGTTTTTGAGATGAAGTCACGAGATTGAGCTTTGGCTATCTGTGCGTCTAATTGATTGATGATCTGGGCTATTTCCATAGATTTTTCGTTCTCCTTGGTAAACACATATCCCTGCATATGTACGTAGTTCATAAGAAAAAGCTGAAGGCTCCCAAGAAAAATCGCAAAAGCAAAACAAAATCCGAGCAGCAAACGCTGGGTTTGGAGGGCGACGAGAGAGAGTCGACTTCGCTTTTTGGCAAATAAAAACATGGCGCTTCGCGAAATTAAAAATGAAAGATCAAAAATTAAAAATTTATTCCTTTATTTTGAATTTTGAACTTTGAATTTTGCATTAACTTTTTACACTGCTCCTCGGATAAATCCAACTAATTTGGCATCTCCCAGATACTGCTCGACGGTCATAGATGGATCTTTTACAAAAGGCTGAGAAGACAGGGCTCTCTCGGCACAGAATTTTTTTACTTTTCCTTCTACGATTTTATCAATGATTTGTTCTGGTTTGCCTTCGTTTTTGAGCTGTTCGACGTAGATTTCTTTTTCTTTGGCAATGTCTTCAGCAGGGACGTCTGCTGGATTGGCGACTTGTGGATTCATGGCGACCGCGTGCATGGCGAGGTCTTTTGCCATTTCTTCAGTTCCTCCATCGAGAGCGACGAGGGCTCCGAGTTTTCCGTTTGAGTGCACATATCCGCCGACGGTGTTTCCTCCTTCGATCGTTTGGATATCTCCGAGTACGATGTTTTCTCCGATTGATTGGATTTTATCAGTTTTTACAGATTCGAAATAAGATTTGGCTTCTTCTGCGTTATTATCAGCTTTTTCAGCAATTTCTTTGGCAAGACCTTGAAATTCCTCGTTTCGAGCAACAAAATCAGTTTCACAGAGGAGCTTGATCATGGCTCGTCCAGAGAGAGCGATAAGTCCTTCTCCGGTAGATCGATCCGCTTTTTCTCCAGCTTTGGCTTCTCCTCTTTTTCGGAGAAGTTCTACGGCGGCGTCCATATCACCGTTGGCTTCGGCTAGGGCTTTTTTACAAGCCATCATACCGACTCCGGTTTTGTCTCGGAGTGTTTTTACATCGGCAGCAGAAACATCAGTCATTTTTTTGGGGTTAGAGAATAGTTATTAGTTATTAGAACTTCAGCCTTCATTTCTTTTTAAATTATAGTTACAAACTTCAGTCTTCGTTCCCGAGTACTCGGGACGGACAGGTCGGCCGACAAGTAGAACTTGGTTTCTTAGAAAGTTTTCCTAAGGTTGAAAAGTGGCCGGATTTTATAAATTTCAAAAGGAAAAGCAAATCAAAAAATATTGATTTCCATATCGCAAAGATTGGATAGAAAAAGGAAGAATTAATCAAAATTTAACTTCTTCGCAATTCGCCCAATGAGTGGCACCTCCCAAAATCTTCCTTCTACTGAGTTCACAATTCCGAGGATCACAAACACAACATAAATAAGGAGAATAATCAGCTCGAGTACCCAGTGAATAAATCCAAAGAAACTAAAAACCAAATAACAGATACAGAGGACGAGTCCTTGTTTCCCGTGAAATTGGCAGAATTCTGATTTTTGCTTCAACACCAATGGTAAAATACAGAAAAAGAGAATGTAACCAATGGCTGAAAGGGTTCTTTCTCCTTTTGTAATTTCTCCTTCTTTTTTTTCTTCAATATTACTTTCTGCCTCAAGCTCTTTATTGGCTTTCTCTACAGCTTTGGCCTCATCTACTTTGTCCCCAACTTTATCAATCGCATCTTTTTCTTCAGTTTTTTTATCTTCTACTTCTTCAATGTGGACATCTCCAGCCTCTTTTTTTTCTTCTTTTTCGGAAGCGGCGGCTTTTTCTTCAGCCATTTTTTTGTTTTTTTAAGAAATACACCTCTTATGTTAGAGGTTCCAATAATTTTTTCAACAAAAATCGAATTGATTTTATCGAATCATCATTTCCTGGGATAGGAAAATCAATATTATCTGGGTTGGCATTGGCATCTACTAGAGCAATGACAGTGGCTTTTGCATTTTTGGCCTCTTCGATCGCCAGACGATCTATGACTGCATCAAGCACAATCACTACTTGTGGAACTTTGCGCATTTCTGCCACCCCTCGATAAGAAACATCCAATTTTTCTAACTCTTTTTTAAACTTAGCCACTTCTTTTTTGGTGTACTTTTTGATTTCTCCTGTTTCAAATTGGGATTTTAAGTTTAAATAATGATCAATTCTTTTTCTTTGCTCTGTAAAATTCGTAAGCAAGCCAGGTATCCATTTTTGATCCACATAAAAATAGTTGGTTGGAGCCACTTGTGATTGGATTTCAATAGCAATCTGAGGTTTTGTTCCTACAAAAAGCACTTTCTCATTTCGAGACTTTGCTCCAGCAAGAAATTTTTGGACGCTTTCCAGTACTTCAGCCGTTTTTTCTAGATTAAAAATGTGCACTCCATCTTTTTTGGTGTGCAAATACGGCTTCATTTTTGGATTCCATCGCTCAGCTTTGTGTCCGATATGAACTTGGTTTTGAAAAAGGTCTTTTACGGCGGTTGTGGTCATGAACTTGCTAAGTATTAAAGGATAAAGCTGCCAGATAATAATAGAAAAATTATTTGTGGCAAATTTTTTTTAGAAAAAAGCTAAAAAAATCAGGTAATTATCATTTTTTTTATACATTTTTTTGTTACAAAAGTTTTGTTGATTGTTATTGTTGAGCCATATTATTGTATAAAAAATTTATTCATATGTGAATCATTTGTATAAAAAAATTGTTCTAAATTGAAAAAAAATAAGGTTCATGTTAGTTTTTTTAATTCATTTTCTTGGCTTAAATAAGACAAATTATGTATTTTCTTCAAAAAAAAGTTTGACTTTTTTGTTTTAAACGAATAAATTTTTTGCACTTACTATTTTTGCGCAAAAAAAATGCTCAAAAAAATTTTTGGCTCCGGCACTCGGGTAAAACTTTTTCGACAGTTTCTTATGCACCCAGATGATGAATTCTTTATTCGTGAATTGACACGAGTTTTGGATGAGCAGATCAATTCTCTTCGTCGAGAACTTCAGAATCTAGAAGCCATCGGAATGCTCAAATCAAAAGATAGAAATCGAAAAAAGTATTACCAAGTAAATCCACACTTTGCGCTTCTGCATGAATTGACAAGCTTGGTAAGAAAAACAGATACCGCTTCACAACAGCTTCTCAAAAAATTATCAAAACTGGGAGATGTGGACATCCTTATTTTGACCGGAACCTTTATCGATAAAGAAAATAGTGACACTGATATCTTTATCGTTGGAAACATTAATAAATCAGTGATTGAAAAATTCCTTACGGAAAACTTCCCAGAAGATAATATCAAATACGCGCTCATGACTCGAGAAGATTTCTTGTATCGAGTCACGCTCAAGGATAAGTTTGTGACTAAGCTTTTTGGAGAAAAAGACAATTTAATCCTCAAAAACAAGCTTAAAAAGGACACCGCTCCACTGGTAGCATAATCAATGTTTTGGTTGTTTATTCGTGATTTTAGTTTTTTTAGGCAAAAAAAGTTTGCCATCATTAATTTTGTTTCTATAATCCCGCCCGGTTTTAACAAATTCATAAAAAATGACAGACCTCGTCGCTACGTATTCGAAAAAATTTTGTAAACCTTCTGTGCCAGAATTAAAGCCAGGATATCAGGTGCGAGTACATCAAAAAATTAAAGAAGGAAATAAAGAAAGAGTCCAGGTTTTTGAGGGGATGATAATCCGAAAAAATGCTGGTCAGGGGGTCAGTGAAACTTTTACCGTCCGAAAAATATCGGAAGGAATTGGAGTTGAAAAAATCTTTCCGATTCATTCTCCAACCATTGTAAAGATTGACGTAGTACGAGCTCACAAGGTTCGACGAGCTAAACTGCATTATTTGCGAGATCTTTCTGGAAAAGCGCTCCGACTCAAAGAGGTAGAATTAAAATTAGAAGAAAAGAAATTTGAAGTGGCTCCTGCTAAAAAAGAGGAAGCAGTAGATACTCCTGAAATAACGGCCGAAGCGCCCCCTCCAGTAGCAGAGATACCAACCGAGCCAGTGACGCAATCTGAAGAGACTTCTTCAGAAGAACTGGCTGCTAAAAACCCTGGGCCAGCCGCTACAGAACCTACTTCAGAAAAAGATAAAGCTCCTGCTGTTATTCCGGAAGCGGCCGAGGAATCTCTTAAAGAAGAGGCTAAAGCCGAAACAGAGGTATCAACCACTGAAGAAGGCGAAAAGAAAGAATGAATAATAACAATTTTAGATCATAAAGTTCCACGATGGGGGTTTTTTATCTGTAGTATGGATCACGAAGACACATGATCTCTAGATATATAAATCCTCCTTGGATTACAATAAGAATCCAATCCACGTCTGTAAGCGCTCCAAGGAGACCGAGGATACTAAAAACCATGTAGACAATGACGGACCATTTTTTACCCTGAAAAATTGATCGAATAATCCAGAAGTGAAGCACTACCAGGAGGATATAAAATAAGTCCAAATCTACTGATAAAAGTTATAATAGTGCTGGCTTCTTCTGGAAGGGCATCGATCAGTCCAATGCTAGCTCCGGTAAGGATCAGAACGAGTAGCAGAAATAGAAGAATTATCTCAATAGCTAAACTGATAGAACCGAGAACTCCGAGCGTAGTTCCTTGCCAAGGACGGATAACTTTTTTTGCATTCATTTTTTTGTAGGATTAAGTTGTCTTTTATTTTATGGAGAAGAAAAAGAAAAAGCAAAATTTGCTTCTTTTGTAATTTTCTGAATAATGCTCTGGCTCTTTTTTGGAAGCTAGAAGCTTTAATTTTGAATTTAAAAAAGAAACAAGATTTTATCTATCAGGTTAAACTTAAGGACAGATGAAATTTTGAAGCTGAGTGAAGATGGAGTAGACGAAGTCCCGAGTCCTCGGGACGAAGTCAACGGAGCCTTTCAGCGAAGCAGGCGCGTAGTTCAGTGGTAGAACAGGGGCCTCCAAAGCCCAAAATGAGGGTTCGATTCCTTCCGCGCCTGCCATCGTCGAAAACGATTTCGACATTCCGTTTTTTCTCCGTTTCACTTCAAAAAAAGCTCCATTTGCTCCATCATCTTCTCCTCTCAAAATTTCACGCCTAATCGGTCATAAAATTTTGGTTGATTTCATCCCGAGTTCTCGGGATAAAATTTTGTTTTTAAAGATAGTCCTAAAATCAAATTTTTAGGGTTTTGGTTTTGGCATGAGGTGATTTTTTAATTATTTTTCATTAAAAATACCTTAAATAAGCCGTTTTTTCATCTTTTTTTAATTTTTC
>CAYFMH010000029.1:0-18878 GCA_964344165.1 uncultured Candidatus Peribacteria bacterium
AATGATGAAGTTAGTCCCTCCCGAAAGCAGAGACGTAAACGAAAGAAAAATGCTAAATATTCGGTTGCTGGAAGAACCAGTAAGAGTATCAAGTCTTTCTGCACGGATAAAGCGGCTATAAAAGTAAACAATGGAAAAATGTGGATTATCGAACAGGTGATCATCAATGCCTGGATAGAAGTTTTTCGTGAAGAAGTGACCATCATCGTGTATCACAGAGATGGGTTTAAAAATCCTTTAGTTCTTTGCGTATCCAAAGCGGAGATGGAAAATCAGGATGAGGCATTTAAGTTTGTGCAGACCTACTTCAAAAGGTGGAGTATTGAGACTTTATTTAAGGAGATAAAATCATTCTTCCAGTTTGAGAAATTCAAAATTACTTCTGAAGAAGGCATCAAAAAATACCTTCACATGGTCATTCTGATACACACGCTATTCTCAACCAAAAAGCAGGAAATCCTGAAAATTCCCAAAATAAGACGTGTGATAGAAGTGATATTGCAGGAAACCAGAAATATTCTCGACATCACGGTCATCGGCCTCAAGCTACTTGTGGAGTCTTTGGTTTACACTTCTCTAACATCCATTAAATCCCTTCTCTATAAGCATAAACTTCGTTTATCCTTTAATCTTTTGTAGAATGTCAGTTTATTTATTTGTATAGTTCGCCCAACGTACTCACCATCTCATTCCATGCAACCCTACAAATACACCCTCCCCGAACCTCCAAAACCGAAACAATGGGCTATCTACGCAAGGCGTTCCTCAGACGAAGGCTCAGGCAAACAGAATAAGTCTGTGCCTGACCAACTGAAATTCTGTGGAGAATTGGCAGAAAAAGAGGGTATTATCGTACATCATGACTACATCTTCACGGAAAACGCCTCGGCTAAAATCGCAGGGAATCGTCCTGTATTCGACAAACTGATTCGTATGGTACAGGATGGAGAGATTGACGGTATTATTGCGTGGCATCCTGACCGACTGAGCCGAAACATGCTCGAAGCAGGCATCATCATTGACCTGTTGGACGAAGGGAAAATCAAAGGCTTGAAGTTCTGCACGCACTACTTCGAAAATACCGCCTCAGGAAAGATGATGCTTGGCATCCTGTTTGCTATCTCCAAAGAATACAGCGACAGCCTGAGTGAACGAGTGAGTCGAGGTGTGGGAACGAACCTTGAGAAAGGCATCTCCACAGGAACCTATAAATGGGGCTATGAGCGAAACGAGGAATCAAAACAATACGAACCCCATCCTCAAAACTTCGATTTCATACAGGAAGCATGGAGGATGCGATTAAAAGGAAAATCTTATGAAGAGATTATCCAATGGCTCAGAAACATCGGCTGTCATCGTATCATCAAGAAAGATGGCAGAAAGGTGCTTGTGAACAAATCCCACCTCACAGCCGTATTCAAAGACCCCATGTACTATGGGGTATTAGAGCAGGCAGGAAACCTTGTTGACCTGAGAGAACTCTACGAATTCCAACCAATGATAACCGAAGACGAATACAGGCGAGTCCGTTCGTTGGCAAATACCAAGAACAAGAGAAGAAATAAACTCATTCTTCCCTTCCGAGAAAACCAAGTGTCTTGTATCTGTGGCAATCAGTGCTTTCCTGATGTGGGGACAAGTCCGAAGAGTGGAAAGTCCTTTCTCTACATCTCGTGCCGAAGCAAAAAAAAATGCACGAGTGGCAAACATCGAATGCGAGCTAAAATCCTCGTAAACGCCATTACCGACTTTCTCAAGACCAACTTCAAAAAGCCGACCAAGAAGAACTTTGATGCTTATCTCAAAGCGATAAACGATGCTATTGAATCTGATTTAAACGACACACGCAAAGCTAAACGAGCCTTACAAAACCAACTCAACAAGAAAGAAGCCGAACTGAACGAACTGATTATGGGAAAGTTTAAATTCCAGCAGACCAAAGAAACACTCTCAGAGAAAGAGGTTCAGGTGTATGAAAAAGCTAAGTTTACACTTGAGCAGGACATCCGAAACATAAAAGTAGAGATGGAACAGGCAGGCGAACACAGCCTCCTGCAAGCCTTCGACTACACAGAATTTTCAAACTTCGTAGCAAACGCCTCCGAGTACTGGGAAATGGCAGACTCGGAACAAAAACATGCGTTGATAAAATTCTTCTTTTCAAACCTCGTTGTGGGAGGCGGAAAAGTACATCAAATAAAGGTTAAACCCATTATTCAGATGCTTTTTGTTCAAGATGGTGGAGCTACCCGTTCATGTAGGGAACTTTTACCTCCGTATGGCAAATCATATTAGAGTGCATAATTTAAAGCAAGAAATTGATCAACTTTATGACTCTCTTTCTTTGACAAAGCAGTAATTAAAAAATTTATAGTATTTTTAGAGTTATTTTTTTGAAATTCCTATAACTTTTGTATTTTGGGTGTAAAATACACACACCATGAAAAAAAACACACCTCTCGAAAAGGCTCGTATTTACCTTATGGAAGTGCAAAAAGGAACAAGCAAGGTGAAGGCTCGGGAACTAGCCGGATATTCAAAATCTACCCGGGAAAGAGACATCTTAAATTCGAAAGCTTACAAGAAAGCTTTGGAAGAATTGGATGTCGGAAAAGGTAGGAAAAACGGAGAAACTACAAAGGCTCAAAAATATTTGGAGAAACGAGTGGAGGGGAAGACGAAAAAAGACGCGGCGCTTGAGGCGGGATATTCAAAAAGTACGGCCGAAAATGCAAAGGAGAAAATTGAGTCAACTCAAGAATTTCAAGACGCGAGGGGAAATTTGCTTGAGTCGATGGATAAAGCAGGAATCACTAACGACGTGATCGCGCAACGGCTTTATTTAATGCTCATGCAACGAGAACAACGAATGTATAACGGGAAAATGATTGTAGAGAAGGAGGTGGATGTGAGCGCGGCAAATGCGGCGCTTGATAAGATACTTCGGATCCTGGGGTCTTTTGCTCCGAAAAAAGTAGAGGGGCGAGTGGTGCATGATCTATCGAATATAAAGGCTCTTCCGGAAAGAGAGCTTGATAATGTTTTGTCTCAAATGATTAAGGGGAGTTAAATGAAAAATAGTATTTTTTGCTATTTTTTTGTTTTTTTCCTAAAAATTATTTAATATTTTTTCGAAATTTAATCTTGTTTTCTTATGGGACTCTTTTCTAACATTTTCGGAAAACCTTATTCCGTACAGCCTTCCAGTTGTGAGGCGGTGGATCTTTCAAGTACGGATCATAATTTTACGAATCCTTGCTCTCTTTGGGTCGGTGTTGGAGGGGATCTAAAGGTGGATTTGGAAGATGGGGGCGTGGGAATTACTTTTAAAAACTTGTCGGACGGACAAGCTTTTCCGTATGCGGTAAAGAAGGTTTATAAAACCGGAACGACGGCGACGGATATTGTAGGAGCTCGTTAAAAATCTTTGAAAAATGGCAATTACCTCCGGAAATAGTTCTCAAACTACGGCGTGCGGAAACTTGTCTTGGTCGCATAATAACAATATGTCGTCGGACTCGATTCTTGTGGTATGTGCGAATGTGAATCAAGGGAACACGACGCCTCTTAATATTAAGTACAACAACATTTCTTTGACGATTGCGGCGGCTCGAATGGACTTCGGTAGTGCTTGTGCGGTGATTGCTTACCTTGTGAATCCCCCGGTCGGGAATTATACGATTACTGTAAACGGGAATTCGATGGGGTGGTCGATGGGAAGTGCAAAATCTTTCGGAGGAGTGAATCAAGCAAGTCCGATCGGGACAACGGGGGTAAATGCAACGTCGGCGACAAGTATTTCTCATAATTTCACACCTCAATCCGCGTCCTCGAGGATGATTTTTTCGACTCGTGGTTATTCTGATCCTTTGAGTCTTACTTCTCCTTCCGGCGTTTCCGGAATAGCGAATCAGTCGGTGAATTGTTCTTCTATCACATTGCGCGGAAGGTCGGATTTTTGGGATGTAGATACAGTAGCTCAAAAAACACTTTCCTATACTTACGGAAGCTCGGGAAATGGAAAGGCTCTCGCTCTTGCGGAACTGAAAGCGGCTCCGGAAGTGCCTGTGATTGCTTCGAATCCGACTGTGGATAGTATTTTCGGAACTTCGGCGACGGGACACGCAAATATTACGGATGATCAAGGACACACGATCACCGAAAGGGGGTGGGTAGCTGATACTTCGACGGCTCCGACAACTTCCGATCTGAAATTCACAACGGCGGGAACGACGGGCGAATATGATACGACGATGACGGGTCTTCTTCCTTTGACGCATTACTACGCACGGCCTTTTGCGACAAATTCGGAGGGAACGACTTACGGGGACGAAGTGGAGTTTGATACAGTTTCGGACTTTGCGCCTCATGTGGTCGGTTCTTTGGCGGCGGCGATTGGAATTATTTTGTGATTTAACCGGGGGAACATGAAAGAATTTATGTACCCGAAAACTCCAAGGGAAAATAAGATTTTTCGCTTTGAGATAATAGAAAAAGCCGAAAAAGATCTCGGTTTTCGCAAGGCTATATTGGAGCGGTGCGAGTTTGATCCGCTCTTCTTTTTTAACGTGTTTTTGTGGACGTATGATCCGCGAAAAGAGAATGAAGGACAAACCGGACACCTTCCTTTTTCAACGTATGAATATCAGGACGAGCATATTCTCGGAACGATTGAGTGTATTGATAAGGAGATTGATCAATGGACGGAAAAGTCCCGGGATATGGGTTTTTCGTGGATGTTGATCGGGGTTCAGTCTTGGGGATGGCGGTTTAAAATGTGGTCGAGCTTATACGGATCCTACAAGGAGGATTATGTAGATGAGGCGGGAAATATGGACTCTCATTTTGAACGCTTGAGATATGTTTTTGAGCGCTTGCCTTGGTGGATGAAGCCTCAAGATATGGTTTCAAAATTCATGACAATTTCTTCGAAAGAACTTGGAGCGAGTATTGCGGGTGATGTAGGAGAAAATTTCGGAACGGGTGGACGTCGGAAATTTACGATCTTGGACGAGTTCGCTTTGTGGCAATTTGCGGAGAAAGCGTTTCGGAAAACTCGGGATGTTACGAATTGCCGTCTCTTTGGTGGAACGCCGGAGGGAAAGTTTAATTTATACGGAAAAGTGATGACGAATCATAAGGATTATTCTCATTTGAAGATACAAAAAAAACGTCTCCATTGGACGCTCCATCCGGAAAAATCAAAAGGCGTGCATAGGGAGGGTAGTAATGAGATCCTCACAAGTAGGGAGGCTTTTACTTTGTGGAACGACGGGATAAAAGTAACGTCCCCTTGGTATGAGAAAGAAAAAGCACAACGGACGCCTTTGGATCTTGCGAAGGAGCTCGATATTTCTTATGCGGCTTCGGTTACGGGACGAGTCTATCCGGCGTTTGAAGAAAAAATCCGGCTTGGTGATTTTGTTTATGAGGCGGGGAATCATTTCATAACGAGTGCAACGTGGGATTATGGACTCGATATGACGGCTTTTATTGTGATTCAAAAAAATATGATCACGGGGAGAAATAAGATGATTAAGTGTTTTCAGAAGAAAAACGAGGAGATCGCTTTTTTTGCGGCTTTTTTTACGGGGACTCCGATTCAGGGGTATAAATATTCGGAAGACGAGCGGGAGCTCATTGATCTTATGTATGGGTGGCAAATTCACCATCATTTCGGGGATCCTTATAACGGAAATAATCGAAACGTGGTGAAAAAATCTTCGGTGGTGATGGAGTTGGCGAAACATGGAGTACATATCAAGTGCAGGCCTCCCGAGGGAAAAAATCAGGTGCAAGATCGAATTGAAAAGGCGACGCTCCGGCTTCACACGCTCGACGTGCATAAAACGGAGTATGTTTTTCAAGAAGCGATCATGCAAGCTCGCTATCCAAAAAAGAAAGACAATTCGGAAGCGACGGGCGAAAAAAATAAGCCTGTGCATGATGAGACTTCTCATATTCGGACGTGCCTTGAATATTACTTCGACAACGAGCCTTTCCCGGCTCAAAAGAAACGAAAGACGCCTCAAGAACTGGAAGCGGATTTTAATCGACTCGGTGTATGAAAAATTAAATGAAAAATAGGAATATTGATAAAAAAAGTTTGAAATTACTATTTTTTGTATAATAATTAAGAAGAATTTTTTACTTCTTAATTTTAAAATCATGTCAGTTACAAATGCACTAACCGGAACGGAGAGCCAAACAAATCTCCAAACAAGAAAAATTACCCTCGAGGCGGCGGATATAAAAGCGCTAAAAGCGACGCCTGTGGAACTCGTACCCGCTCCCGGGGCGGGAAAAGTTCTTGAATTTGTGGGGGCGGTGTGGTTTCTCGACGCCGGATCCGAAGGACTCACCGAAACGGCCGATAACCTCGGTATTGAATACGACGGAGGGAGCGCGGCGGCGGTGGCGGCTACTGTGGAAATGACAGGCTTCATTGATCAAACGGCCGACACGATGATTCGTGCAGTGGCGAATGATGGAGGCGTGGACGCGGCGGCCGACGTGGTAAATAAAAACTTGGCTCTTGTGAATAACGGAGACGGGGAATTTGCCGGAAACGCTTCAAACGACGCGAAATTGATCGGTTTCGTTACTTATCGGACTCATGAAACGGGACTCTAAAAATGAATAATGGCGAAATTCTTTTATGAGTGTGATTGTGGAAACAATTTTAATCAGATAATTCCTAGCCGATACGACGGGGAGGGTGAAATCCCTCCCTCCGAGGAAGAACAACAAGCGCACCTCTCAAAAGAATGTTCTCATTGCTTGAAGGAGGTTCGTTTTTCTGATTTTTTACCGAAAAGAAGCCGTTTATTGATCCGATCGCAAATTTCTAAGGGGAGACACAAGGGGGAATATATCACTCTATAAGCATGATACAGGGGCAACAAAAGCACGATGTCAACAACGAATTGAGCTCCGAAAATCTAAAAAAGATGTTCGGGGAAAATCCCGCGTTGGCTCTTTGTCTTGATCGTTTTGTAAAAGCGAGGGATCATGATTCTAAATACTTTCAGAAGATCGACGAATGGAGGAAGTTTTTTGACGAGATATTCATTGATAATGAGGACGATAACATAGGCGGGCAAGTGGCGCGGCCTCTACTGAAAAAGCTATACAAGGGAATGAATCATCCGGAGGGGAAGCTTGAGAAAAATCAAAGTGTCTCCGCTGATGAGGTAGTTTTTGCAGAGGCTCACACTCGTTCGGAAGTAGCTCGACACAAACTTGATAAGCTATGGAAAGAAAATCGAGGAAAAAGCAAAAAGGACGGCGTGGTTTTTCAAGTGATTAAAGTAGATCCGGAAACGGGAAAAACGTACTCGGTTATGCGGGATAGAAAAAAAATTCTTTTTGACGAACACGCCGAAGATATTCATCCGATAACGGACGATGAGACGGGAGAAACGTCTCAAGGGGCGACGTGGAAATTTGAAATGTCGGTTGTTCGGGGAGAGTCTTTTCGGGAAAAGAATCGTCAAAAATATCCCGATACTGTGGATCTAGTGAGAAAAGGTTCTCCGATAGAGGCGATACATGATACACAAGGCAATACAAACAGTTTGCCGGATCCAAACGAAAACGAATTCGGGGACGATGTAACGATTCTCGACGTTCAATGTCTTTCTTCTCCGATAGATATGGAGTTGAAAGTAGGAACTAAAACGAAAAAGATAAAACGGGGGGATCCTTTTCAAATTAAGATTGCGGGGGGAAATTGTGTTTTTTTGTACTGTATTTCGGGGGAAGAGTGGAAAATATTTCGATGGGCTCATAAAAAAACGAAACGTCATCCAAACGGCGAGCCGTTTTTTCCCGTCTTGGCTTATTTTGATACGGAGGAACGGAAAGGGCTTCAATGCCTTTCTTTTACGGGACTCGCAAAGCCTTATCTTAAACGATTGATCCGGCTTGAGGGGAAAGTGGATAAGCATATCGACATCATGGCGGATCCGGATTTTGTTTTGAATTTCAAACGAAGCGGATCGGGAGGAACGGCCGGAAATGAAGACGGAGCCGATGATCAAGTGGCGTCGGTAAAGGATTTTGTGGCTTTGAATCTTCGGAAGAAATTGGAGGGAAAGAAAACGACAAACTATATTCTCACTGATACGGAGGACGGCGTGGATATTGACATGGTGCAAGCGACGCCGACAAATCTTGACTTGGGGAAAGTGGAAGAAAGAATTGAGAGATTGAAACGGGAGCTTTCGGATAATGTGGGGATTATTCACAATGACACGAGTTATGATGAGAATTCAAAAGTGGGGATCTTGAGATACAAGGAAGAAGAACAAAACGGATCTATTGGAGAGTGGCAAGGGGGAAATGAAAATACTTTTGCGCTCTTTAATATGATGGTGCTTAACTTCTTATTCACGATACAGTCGGTTAATTCTGATAGAGAAATTGAGATTAAGGATAAAGGATTGCAAGGCGATTTTGTGTACAAAAAGAAGCTTTCAGAGCTCAAGGAACAACTTTCGGAGTCGATCCTTTCTCTCAAGTGGAGTTTTGCTTTTTCTCGTCCCGATGGAGCGCTTCAAGCGGCGGCGGAAAAGGATTCTTTTGATCAAATGGATATGCTTCACCAACGCTTTAATATGCCGATCCCAACGCTCGAAAAGGCGATGTTTAACTCTACGGCGAAGCAAATTTCTCTTGAATACGGAACGGAGGCTTTTTCTCCGGAAGAGGCTTTTAACGATCTTCAACGCTCAAGACAATCTTTGAATCCGGAGGGCGAAGGAGAGGCCGAAATGGGAGAGAATTTCGCTCATTTCAACGAAAAGCAAATCGAAAATTACTTAATGCCGACTTAATCTTTTTCAAAATGGGGAATAATTTCAAAAACATTTTCTCACGTCTCCCGAAAACGGGGCTCGCGGCTTTTTTTGATTTTGCGAAACTGGCGAAAACCGAAGCCGCTTCGATTATTAAAAATGTCGTCGTGAAGGGAAAAAAGTCTCAAAAAGAAGCAAAAGAGGCGGCGGAATATGCGATTGCTTTGAGTTTTTTGGAAATGTACGAGCAACGATACGGGAAAAAGTTTATCAAAGAATTTGTCGCTTTTTATAAAGGGGCCAAAGTGAGGGATCTTATTCATGATCATTGCATAATCGAAACTCAAAAGATCCAAACCGAACCGGAGGCGGGAATAAAAAGGAGCCATCGAGCAAATGGGATCATGATCTTACCGAAACTCGCGGACAAATTGGACACTTATAAAATGGTCGTGGCTCAATGGGAAATTGAACACGGAAAGCCTGGGGAAACAGAAGAATGAATAAATTATAAAAAAAATAGGAATTATTTTGTTTTTTTACCAAAAATACTATTTTTTTTGTAATTTTTAAAAAAACTGTATAAAATTATTCAGGGTTTTATGGGCTCTTTTGAGTCGTTCTCCACCTCCGCACCGGAGGGCGGCTCGAATGAGAACATAATACCTCTCAAAATTACTTCCTAATTATTGCCTCATGGCAGACGATAAAACGAAATCAGAGCAAGCCTCATCTTCCGATCAGAGTGGAAACGCCTCGACCGGAGGGGAAGAGCAAGCCTCGAATTCGCCGTTTGAGGAAGCGGGTCAAGTAGATCCCTCTTTTGCAGAAACAACGGCCGACGAAGACAAAGCGGCGGCCGAAGAAGAAGCAAAGAAAACGATCGAATCGGGGAAAAAGTCCGAAAAAACGGACGATCCAAATCCGGAGGAATCCGGAAAGGAAAAAGAAGAAGCGCCTTCAAATGAGGGTGATTCTGAAAGGGGGAAACTTTCATCGAAGAACGTAGATTTATCCAATGCGGGCGACAAACTGTTTGATCAGTTTGAAGAGGCATTTTCGGGTCAGGACGCCGAAACTTTGGAAAAAGTGGAGGGATTAGTGGACTCGAAGCCGAAACTCGCTCAAGAGGTCGCTCGGAAACTGTTCGACAAGATGGAAGAAGGTATTTCTTCGGGGACTCAAGAGGATCTACAAGTGATTGCAGATCTCGCGAGAACCAATCCGAAATTGGCCGATTTATTCGCTCAAAACTTTTATGTGGGTGAAGGAGACGACCGGATTCAGATGGAAAGCCTCGAAGAGCTCTTTGAAGTCCTGGGCTTTGAATCGAAAGAAGCAACGATCAAAACGACAAAGCCGGAGCCAGTCGATCAAGAAAAATTAACTTTTGAGGTCGATAAACGGGTTTTTCCGGTAGCGCGAGAGATGGATATGTCTTTTGAGGAATTTCAAAAGACGCCGCTCTACAAAGCTTTTTGCGACAAAGCCGCTCTCTATGCGGAAAAGGGCGTCGATATTGAGCTTTTTTGGGGAGATGTAAAAGCGTCGGTTATGGCGGAGCATAACGCGAATGAAAATCTCAAAAAAGGCGCGGAGGCACAAAACAACGTTCGAGTCGCGGCCGGAATTTCCGGAGGAGAGGGCGGAGATATTTCGGGAGAAGCGAAATTGTCTAATGCTGATAGTGGCTTTCTCGATACGCTCGGAGTCAATAAGGACAACGTAAGAAAGCGAATCGCCAACGCTAAAACATAGGCGAGACATGGTGCGGAAAAGGTGCGGAAGTGTTTCTTAAAAACCTTTTCTCATGTCTAACATCAATACATCGGTTACGCCGAATACCTTACTCGAAGGATTGAGGGAGGTATTCACTGATTCGTACAAATTGGAGAAAGAGCCGCTTCAAGCAGTGAGTACGGATATTTTTAATTTTTACGGCTCAAAGAAAAACTCGGAAGACTTCCAAAAAGTAAGCGGAGTCGGAGAGTTTGGCGCGGTAGCGGAAGAAGATCCGACGCCGATCGTGAAACGAGATGAAATTCACAAAACTTCGTTTAGTCATTCAACTTTCCGAAAGGGAGTCGGGATTAGTTATGAAGCTTTGGAAGATCAACTCTATAACGAGATGAAGGATCACGTCCAACAGCTCGGAATTGCAGCTCGGTTTACGCAAGAGAAGAATCGTTTTGCGGTTATCCGGAATATTACGACGACTCTCGGATCGGACGGAAAAGCGCTCGCCGCGACGGATCATCCTCTCAAAGATGGTTCGACTCAATCAAATCTTGTTACCGGAGCGGTAACGCTCGACAAATTGAAAGAGATGGTTCAAAAGCTTCGAGAACAAAAGGATTGGAATAGTAAATTGATCGGAGGGACGCCTCGTAAATTTCTTACGGCCCCCGCGAATCATGCGGAGATTTTGGAACTTACAAAATCGAAGCTGAAAGCGGGAACGGCGAACAACGATCTAAACTATTTCTCCGAAGTTTTCCCAGGGCTTAGAGTCGCCTTTTCGCCTATGGTCGGGACGGCGGTAACGGGGGGATCCGACACGGGAGTTACTTTGATCGGTTCAAGGAATAAACTCATAACTGTTATTCGTGAAAAACTCAAAACTTGGATGAATCCCTGGAATGAATCGAGCGATATAGTTACGAAGTTTAACGCTTTGTACCGAGAATCGGTCGGTTTTGCCGACTATATCGGAGTAGTTCATTGTACGGGAGCCTAGTAAGTAGGACGATAGGGAGCCTCGCGAAAGTGGGGCTCAAATCGTTTTATTTTTTAACGCTCAAAAAATGACAAATTATAGACGCGCAACTTTTGACGGCATGGGGAGCACTACCGGAAAGGGTGATCTCAAGGGCCGTGTAGTTTTTAACGGCCAGGGGGAAACACTCGCCGAGACAAAAAAGGAGCTCGACGCGGAACTTGCTAAAAAGTACGGGGATCCTCCTAAAACGGAAGAAAAAACTCAAACGGCCAACAAGACGAAAAAAGACTTGAAAGCTGAAATTGAGGCAAAATTTGAGTCCTTCGGAGTGGAAATTTCCGACGAAGTTCAAAAAAAGATCAACGGGCTTAACAAAGCCGATCTTGAGGAATTTTTGAACGACGAAGCTAACTTCGCAAATCCGGATCAAGAAGATCCAAACTCAAATGAATAATCCTTTTTTTCATGTACCTTACTTACCAACAAATCCTCGACATGGGGAGCGCGATCACGAACGATCCGGACGGATTGGATCAGGAGCATATCGCGGGAGTTTTTAACGTGGGGTATCTCCTTTTTTTGGGAAAATTCGACAAGATCCATCCGAAAAAGCGTCTCAAGAGCTTCAACATCACGAAAGCCGACGATAACGGGACAAGGATTGATAATTTAGTACAAGAAGGGGGCGAGGATTTTAACGAGTTTTTTGAGCCTTACGATGTTATTCGTGTGAACGATGATAATGAGAAAATCGAGGAGGTAGGTCGTGTAGAATCTGTGTGGGTGAATGATAAAGGGTACTATACGGATCTCGAGCGTATCTACCTCCCGAATTATAGTGTGGGAGATAATTTTCGGGTGCGGTATGTGCCGGAGCCGAGTGTGATAGATGATTCAACGGCAACGACGACAAAAATATTTATGCCGAGGAAGTATGCGCCGAAATTTGCTCAATACTTGGCGGCTATGCAAGACACGATTGAGGAGGAGGCAAATCGAACAAAGCAAGCGCCGATCGTATTTGAGCAATACTTTCGGGATATGGGGAAAATTTATAATTGGCGAAAGCCGCAAGTCGTAACGCCTTCGGTTACGTCTATTTATTCTAGCGATTAAATTATGCCGAGTGCTAAAGTGTCTTTTCATCTAGGAGAACGCTCGCAAGTGGCGAGTGAGAAGGAGGTTTTGAACTCCTATTCTCGGCTCTTGAATTGTCGGGCCTATCGAGAAGAGATTGTTTCGGTAGGCGGATCTTTTGTGATTGCGGCGATAGACGGGGCGACTCGATTGACGGCGATTGAGAGCTATTTCGGACACTTGGTCGTTTGGTATGTGAAGGACGATAGCGGAACGGCAAAGACACACGTTTCGGAGCTTGTTTTGTCGGGGGGCGAACTGATAGAACAAATCGTCGAAGAGGCGGGAAGCTCAAATCACTTGAAACATACGGAAACAAGAGATCCTTCGATTGATACGAGTCCGAGTGCGATTTTTTATACCCTGGGGGACGTGGTTCACAAGCTCACGATTCAGTCGGGGAACATAAAGGCAACAACGGATCTCGCAAATTTAACAGATGTAACGGCTATCGCTTTCGGAGATAATCGGGTTTTAGCGGTTTCAGGTAGGGACGTGTATTGTTCGGATCAGGTGGCGGGAGGTGATTGTACGGACTTCCAAAATGACGCTCAAAACTCATGGCTCAAGGGGGGGCGGTTTCCTTCTACCTTTTCTCAAAATTGTACGAACGTCGAATATATCGGGGACAAAGTAGTTATTTTTTCCCCGAACAAGATCGAGATCAAAACGATTACCGAAACACAAGAGGATATTTCGGGAACAATCTACTCGGTGAAGAAATTGGAGCATTACGGCGAAGTGAATGGAGTCGGGACAAGATCTTATCGAAAGATCGGGAGGTATGGGGGCTATCTTTACTTTATGGACGAGGACGCGAAGGAGTTTAATCGTCTTTTCCCGGAAAAGGATCAAGACGGAAAGATCAATCCGGAGCCGATTCTCGATGATGAGGGGAATATGGATAATCTTGATTTTTCAAGAGTTACGATTCGTTATTCGCGTCCTTTGAAAGAAATGATTATTTCAACCGATACGAATGGTGAGGCGATTCTTTTTGATCCGAAGAGGAGTAATTTTTCTCGGGTGCAATGGGATATTTCGGATATGACGGAGGATAGCGAGGGAGATTTTATTTTTACCTCGAACGACAAGGCCCAAATATTCAAACATGATACGGAGAGCGTCCTTCAAGATGGAGAAATTATGCCTTTGGAGATAATCACAAATGATTTTGCGCCGGATGAGTTTTTTAAAAAGCTCAAAGTTAAACGCTTGGCTTTGTGGATGTTGGCGAATCAGGACGCGGAAATTGCTCTCTTTCAGTCCATCAATGGAGGGGATTGGAAAAGTGTGAGTCTCAATCTCACGATTCAAACTTCTCGAGGGGCCTTTATTTCTCCTTATCAGGTCGTGGGACTCACGATGACGGACGGGGCCCGAAGAAAACCGGATCCGGATCAAGTGGGGGTCGTGAAAGGGAAAATAAGAGCGAGAGCGAAGGGAACGACGGCTCGCTATAAATTAACTGTACGCTCAAGAAAGCCTTTTACATTGAAATATTGGGGGATCCCGAAGGCGTCTATTTCGTCCTTCATGAAGAATAATTACATAACTGTAAATCAAGATGACTAGCATTATTACGCTCGGCGGCTTTTCCGGATCCTTTTCGGGCTCGGGAGTAGTGGAAGGATCTCACGCATTGAGTCCGACTCAAGATCTTCAACTCCTTCGCAAGCTTATATTGGTGATCAAGACGACGGGAGCGCATGAAAATATTCGCGTGCGCTTGGAGAATACGGCGACGAACTATGTCGAGTTTGATATGGGCGGAAATAGGGAGGGAGTAGGAGAAACGGATTCAATCACTCAAAATCTCAATGCGGTGCTTAAAAATGCGACGTATGTTACGGATGGAGACGATTTTGACTCGACGGCGGTTTCTAATGTTCGAATTCTTTTTACCGATGATGGAGATGTTAGTGGAACGGCTTCGGCGGATTCTAGTTCGATTTCGCTTGCTTTTGATGAGATCGCAACACCGACTATTCAGGTTTGTCGGGGGTTTAAAACGGAGCTTGATCAATCTATTACGGCCTCCTCGACACAAGTAAAAATGAAGAGCCGTCCGTATGATAAATCTTCGGGGCAAGGGCTCACGGAGACGGCGGTTATTATTTCCGACAATGAAGAGATTTCGGTGGTTTCGGGAGGTTCGGAAGTTTCTCTTACTTTTGGAGAATGGTTTTGGCTTGAGTTTGTTTCGGAGACGCTCGGAGTTTCAACGTGGAATATTGTTCAACGTGGGGGCGGCGATCCGGCTTATCCTCCGAGGCTTCGGGACTTCAAGCGGTCGCTTTGGATTGATACACACGAAAAAGATAGTCCGGTGATCGTGGCGATTGACGCGGGATTGATCGAAAAAAGTCTTGCCGAAGCCGAGGCGATGGAATTGGACGAGAAGCAAAAAACGCTTGTCTCTCAACTGTTTCAATATGGGGATGAGGTTACGCTCGGAGATCATCGACTTTATATCCCCATTACGGAAAAATACGCCGCTCATAACTTGGTTTCTATTTGGGCGGAAGTGCTCCAAGAAGGGACAACGGGAACGAATGATTTTGAAGTAAAGCAAGTGCGGAAGGGGGCGGCTATGGGAACGAGCGACACACAATTTGACATTACAAATCCCTCGGGAACGACGTTTCGATATACCTATGACGGAACGGGGACAGATCCGGGGATTGCGGACTCCGACGCTTCGCTTCGTGTGGGGGATGTGGTGAATATTCAGGCTCAAAATTTCAATGCGGCAAACAACGGATATTTTGAATTAACGGCAGTCGGGGCTAATTATTTCGAGGTTACGAATGGATCGGGGGTCGCGGAATCGGATAAAACCATCGGATCGGGTTCGATCGTACCGACAAAGGCCCGAGATATGCTTTCGACGAAGATCACTATCGACTCGGGAGAGCGGGAATCGCTCACGGCGGCGGCTCAACCTGTAATTGATACGAATTTTGACGACCTTCAACAATACGACAAGATTCGCGTGGATGTCTCGGCGGTTTCTACTACGAAGGCGAAGGGACTTATTATTGGTGCGCAACTACAAGCTCAATAAATATAAAAAATGGCTATCTTAAACGGAAAATCGACCTATCGCTACAAGAAAGAATCGCCTCAAGAAAAGGCGAAGAGGCTTCAAAGAGAAGCTAATAGTAGGGCTTTGAAATCACCTTCAAAGTCTCAATCGAAAGTCGTGGTTCGAAATCCGGCTTTTGACAAGCTTTCGGAGGATCAAAAAAAGCGAAACGCCGATTTTTTGAGGGATGGTGATTCTCGAGGGATTTCTCATTTGATTGACGTAGATGTTTCAAGCAATAGAAGTCCGATAAAGGACAATTTGTCTCGAGGAGAAAAATTGAGACAGTATAAAGAGGCTTTCGCGTCCTCTCCCTACACGCAAGCGAATATTTACCGGAATACACAAAATCGGAAGAAAGAACTTGAAATATTGAGCGATGAGGAGGTAAAAGAAAAGGGGCTTGATCCGAGTCGCGCACACTATCGAAATCCGAGTGTGGATCCGAACAAAATCTCAAGTCGGAATAAGGGGGCTTTGGACGGGTATATGAAGCTTCATCCCGACTATAAGCCGAAAGAACGATCAAACGACTACTACCGAGAAAAAAAGGTGCCTCAATCAAGAGGGGCCATCAAAACGGGCGGGATGTACGTTCGATCAGATAACGGGGATCTGGTGGCTTTGGATAGTAAACTTGTCGGGGAATATAAAGATACAACGGCGGGAATATTGGCCGATAGAGAGTCCCGAAAACAAGGCTTTGTTCGGGAGCACTTGTCGGGATTTTCGAGCGACATTGAAGCGAGAAAAAAAGTAATTGCGGATATGGAGGCGGCGCTTCAAAAGCTTCAAGGGGACTTTGACGCGAGAGATAACAAGATCTCCTGGGAAGAATCAAAATCCGGTAAGGATTATGCTCGAAGGAAAGAAGAAGCGAAGGCGGTGGGAGGGAATAAGGCGAAATATTTCTCCCGAAATAATCGGTTTATCAAATCGGATTGGGAAAGGGGGCGGAAGGAGATCGGCGGAGGCGGATCGAATCTTTGGAATAGAAGGCTTGGGAAATACCTTCAAGCCAACGGGAAGACGATGGAGGATTATAATCGAAATCTCTCCACTATTGAGGATCTGAAAAAAAAGGTCGAGGCGGAAACGGACGCGAGTTATAAAGGGTGGGAGACGTACTATCGAACCGATCCTCGGGAATTTGCGAAACAAACGAAGAAACTTCAAGAGGCGATCAATGAGAAGAAAGCCGAAAGAGACAAGCTTCAAGGCGAACTTGATAAATTTCTAAAGGAGGAATCGGAAAAAGCCGAGAATGGCTTTTCGGATGAGAACAAGGCGACTTTTGAGAAGGAGGATCAAGAGCGAGAAGAAAAACTCGCAAAGCTCCGAAAAGACGCGCTTGAGGCTCACAATGAATTACAAAACCTTTCTAACGCACAAGAAAAGATAGAGGAGGCGAAAAGGGGCGTCGTACAAGAAGAGAGTGCTCAAGATGTTTTTCGGAAACAATTAAGCCGACAACAAGAAAAGGATCTCGAGGACTTCGAGGAAAAGCTCACGGAGAATCGAGAAAATCTCATGGATCAGTATAAAAATCTAGCGGCTCGGGCCCACACAAAGGAAGCCGGAGAGTCCTACATGGCCCAAAAAGAAGCACTTATCATGAAGGCCCAACAAAAATTGAGGGATAAATTTCTCGCGAAGCAAAAGGACGCTCAAGATGATCTTGAGGATCGTTTCGCGAATGATCCTTCCTTCTCCGAGTATTTAAAACTAGAGAAAGATATGGCGGAGAAAAAAGCAACGGCCGCGAAGGAAGGAAAGCCGATCAAGGCTTCGGATCTGGTGGAGGAGGAAAAACTCGCCTTCATTAAGAAATTTGCGGAGACGGATGAGGGAAATCCTTCGACTGTGGTTACAAGAGCGCTCGAGGCGTACAAGAACGCTTCTAAGATCGAAGACGATGAGGACGAAAGCGCCTTTGAGTCGGAGCTTGAACTTGGACGAGAACTTGATCGAAGACTTGCTCTTTTTGCGGATCTGAAAGACGGCGTAAAGATGGACTCGAGCGTCAAGAAAGACGCGCTTGATCCGATCCATGCGCTCGAATGGCTTCTTTCGGAAGGGGCGAATTCTACTGTTGCGGCGGGAATGTTGAAAAATCGAGGGATCGACTCGAAGACGATCAAGGAAGCTCAAAAAGGGTATTGGATGGATGTTTTGAATATGAGTGAGGAGGAAGTAGAGGAAATGTTTGATAAACAAGCGGAAAAAGCCATGAAAACAAAATACGATAACGGCGAATTGACGCCGGAGGAAGAGGAGGCGTACATTGCCCGAATCAAGCGGTTTAAGGAAGGGACTTCTATCGCTCGAGGGACGAAGGCTTCACAAAAGAAAGCGGACGAAGAAGCCGACGCCGCCGGAGCCGAGGGGACGCCGTATTCTCGACTTCGGGATGAGGTGATCGGGCTTATGCGTATGGGCGTTTTGAAAGCCTCACAAGTGGAGGATTATCTCATAGAGCACAAAGGAAAATTGAAAGCCTATGAAGTGGACGCGATAAAATCCTATGCGACGGATTATGATCGGGCCCAGGGGAAAGAGGTCGCGGGGGAAAATGTAGGATCCTTCGAATATGATGAGGAGATCCAACGAGAAGCCGAAATCGAGGTAAGTTATTTGAATTCTTTGAAGCGGCTCAAGGAGGAGTTTGGGATTGATTCGTCGGAGCTCGGGTTTACTCCGGAAAATCCCGAGGAATTTGCTATGAAACGGCAATTTGAGAAATTGGAGGACGATAAATCGAGAGCGAGGTTTCTCATGAAGCTCGACAAAACAAATCCAAGACTCGCGGGGATCCTAAAAACTGTACTTGAGGAGCAAGCGGCGGCCGTGAGTAAAAAGAATCCGGAATACTTCAAGCCGACGAGGGAGGATTTTTTGGAAACGAAGGAGGAGCCAAAAAAGAAAGAGAAGAAAAAGAAGGCGCCTAAAAAGGAAGCGGATCAATCGGACGATGATTTTCTAAGTCAATTTGATTAAAGGGAGGGGGCGGAGATTTTCCCCCTCTTCGCTCCCTTTCTCTAATTAGACAAAAGGCGGTTTTATAAAAAAATAGAAAAAAGTCGGTTCTTCTTTTCTAAAAGTGGGTAAAGATAAGATCATGGAAGACAAGAGAAAT
>CAYFMH010000030.1:0-17852 GCA_964344165.1 uncultured Candidatus Peribacteria bacterium
GATCGCTCTTGCTTTTATCAGACTTTTATTGGTGAGATCATGAACAGGCTCTAAGCGAATTTGGAGCTGATTTACAGTCTCTGCTTGGCTTCGCTGGTTTTTCTTGTGCTGGAGGTTCTGGGGCTGGGCCGAGAAAGTCAATATTGATAATAAATCTGACAATCGTGTAAGCCAGGATGGCGATAATAGAACCTAAGATAGCCCAAACGATAATATCTCGTCCTTTTTGGAGTCTTTCTGTGTCGCCCATACTGATAAGATAAAAAATCCCGCCCACGATAACCATTAGCACCGAAAGTCCTAAGACAAATACTAACAAACTGCTGGTCACAGAAGGGATGAGTTTTTTTGTTACATAGCAGAGCGCTTGCTGAGCAGAATCTGGTCCTGGCAATATTCCCATCCCACTAAAGACTGGTGGGGCATTTGCCCCCAAAACTTCACATGGATCTATCTCATCTCCTATGACATCTGTACAACTATAACTATCAGTACAATACCCCTTCATTCCACTACTTGCCGTCGAACACTGGCTTGCACAAGTAATATTCGCTTCATCCCAGACTTCTCCGGGCGGGCATTTGTTTTCACTGTCTTCTGTGTCTGACTCATCTGCTTCTGCTGTCCCCGCCATTGGAGTCCCTTCGATGGCCGCCTCGGCCAGACAATCTTCTGGATTATTTCCATCTGCTGTACAGATTTCATCCACACATTGTCCCTTGTAGCAGCTTACATTTTGTGGCTCCATACCGGTTTTTTGCGCGCATTCTTCGTTTTTGGTACATTTGATCCCGGTGGCGCTGGGAGAGGCCGGAGTGGTTTCTTTTGTGGGTTCTGGGGTTTTATCACAAGAGCTAGAATCTTTCGCTTTTTCGTATTCTGCCAGAGCAGCTTTCGATTCGCTTTCAATTCGTGCAGCTAATTTTGTTAGGGGCTTAGACAGGTTCGTGGCTTTTTGTGCAATTTCTCTTGCTTGTAAAGCGTCATTTTTATTTTTTACTATTTTACTATTTAACAGAAAAGAGCTTGTTCCGTCAGAGAACTTAATCATTCCATCTCGTAAACTACGGTCTTTGTTGAAGTTCCCGGAGAGATTACTATTTTTACTTGTAATGGTGAAAAATCCCTGTTTAATTCTTGTTCCTTCGTAAAAGTCCCCATAAAGAGCTCCTTCTTGACTTATGTAGGTGTATCGATTTTCCGGGTCTTTTTGCGTAGAGATGTAGGCACCTTTTTTTGTAATTTCTATTTGTTCCATTTGGCCAGAGTCATCTAACATTTTCATGTATTCAGGTAGGCCAGTAGAAGATTTTTTTGTTGGATGAACGGCATATTCTATGTTCGTTGGAGTCCAGAGTGTTTTTTGTTCTGGATCTTTCATTTTGACCATTGTTCCTTTTTTTTCTCCGTTTTGGACTTCAAAAAAGTTGGAGCAGCCAACTCTTTTTAATTCTGGACCAGAGGCTTCCACATGACCAATGCCGAAAATGAACAAAGCTCCGAAAAATGATATTAAAAATATTTTTTTCATTGTTTTTATTTCGGAACTCTTCCGCCTCGCAAGAGGTAGCTCTGCTGCTGTGGTGGCACCTCGGCACCTTCTCTCGCTTCCTAGACTTTTCCTGAAGCAAAGGTTTGGGAGGCTGGAGAGCTTGTGATGGTTTCTGGTTTTGAGAGGGGTTTTCATTATTTTGATTCTTTTCTTTTTCTATCAGATTTCTGAGAAATTTGGAAATTATTTATGAAGAAGTGTGGGAACGTAGATTAAAACAATCTCCCCTGTGTGAGATAAGTCCGGAGCGGTTCATAGCTCTTGCGATGTTCTGGAATAAAAATTTCCTGATCGAGTAGTGACAAGTGATGCGCACATCCATAACCTTTATTTTTTTCAAAAGCAAAATCTGGATATTTTTCAGCGATTTTTTTCATATAATTATCTCGGGTTACTTTGGCGACGATTGAGGCGGCAGAGATTACAGCAATGGTTTCATCTCCTCGGATGATATTTTCTGATGCAATCAAAAATTGAAATCCATCACAGCCATCTACCTGTAACTTTTCCGGAGATGATTTTAGGCTGGCGATCGCTCTTTTCATCGCTTCATTGGTCGCGGGTTTAATCCCTATTTCATCAATTTCTGGGGCAGAGACTGTCCCAACTCCCCAATCACACATAGCTTTGATGGTTTCGAAGAGCTCATTTCTTTTTTTCTCAGATAACTGCTTTGAGTCTTGAAAAATATCTCCATTGAAACCATGAGGAAAAATAACCGCCCCGGCGACCACCGGCCCTGCCAGAGCTCCTCGTCCAGCCTCGTCTACTCCTGCAATAATCATAAAAATGGAGATTGTTTTAAAATGCAAAGCATTTGCAATTAGTTCCAGCCAATGGTTGATCTAGCTCTTTTTCGCATTCTTTTTTCTGCTTTTTCGATAAAGTCTTTTGGTGGGTGGTCGATGAGGTCTTGAACAAAGTTTTTGATAAAATTGGCTAGTCCCCCGCTAGCTTCCAATGGACGATCTTGTGATCGTGTCTCAAAATAATTTTGCAAAAATCTTGCAAAATCTGGCTCATCCGGTCGGACACCGGCTTCTTGGCAGAGTCGGAGAGCTCCTGCACGAAGAAAAATATAAGCCCTGGAGAGGTCGTCCCCTTTTTCAGAAGCTAAAAGATAGCTCCTTACGTAGGGATCAAATCCCGCGGCAAAAACCCCAATTCGATCCATAAATTGAATTCCTCGGGGGACATTAGGATGAAAAAAAGAACCAGAACGTTCCATATTTTAAGCTTTTATAATTTTTCCAAATTTTCGTTTTCCGACCTTCAAAATTTGTGGATCATCTGTAATTTTTACCACAAACTGTGGATCAGAAATCTTATCGCCATCCAGAGAAACGCCGCCGCCCTGTACCATCTGACGCGCTTCAGAGTTGGATCCAGCAAACCCCGTCACTTGTGACATGAGCGTGAGGAGTCCGATTTCTGATTCTGATATTTTGAATTCTGGTATCTCATCGGGGACGTCTTTTTTTACAAACTTGGTGATGAAATCCTGCTCCGCCAGATTGGCTGACTCCTCATCGTGTAACCAGGTGATGATGTGCTTAGCAAGGGCCACTTTTACATTTCGCGGATCATTCGCAATTTGTTTTTTTACCTCGTTTAGATCTTGCTCCGTAAAAATCTCATAGTACTGGATCATCACTTCGTCTGGTACAGACATCAGTTTCCCAAACATTTCTTTTGGCTCCTCATTGAGGGCGATAAAATTACCGTAAGATTTACTCATTTTTCGGCCGTCGGTTCCATTGATGATTGGGGTGCTCAACACGTACTTCTCTCTATCATTATAAACCCGCTGTAGATTTCGCCCCATCAGCATATTGAAGGTCTGATCGGTTCCTCCTAGTTCCAGATCGACGTCCATCACGACCGAATCATATCCTTGAAGTAGAGGATAAATAATCTCATGTCCAAAGATCGGTTTTCCCCCTTTGATTCGCTCCTGAAACATGTCTCGCTCGAGTAGCTGCTGAATCGTTACTTTTCCCATCAGTCGGACCATGTCGGCGTAGCTCAGCTTGTCGAGCCAGTCGCCGTTGTATCGGACTTCAATTTTTTCGAAGTCTAGGATTTTAGCGGCCTGTGCTTTCCAGTTTTTGAAGTTTTCTTTGATTTCTTCATCCGTGAGGACTGGACGAGTGCTATCTCTTCCGGTTGGATCTCCGATCCGGACGGTTCCGTTTCCTACGAGGAGAATCACCTCGTGACCGAGTTCGGCAAATTGCTGTAGTTTTTTTAGTACTACTCCATGTCCCAGGGTGAGCAGTGATCCGGTTGGATCAATTCCTAGATACAAACGAATTTTTTTCTGTGACATTAGTTCTGCGAGCTTCTCCTTTTTTGGCAAAATCTCGGCTACTCCACGGGTCAAAACAGTTTCTATTTCGTTGGTCATAGTTTTTTGGAAAAGTAACAAAATCCTACTTTCCAAAAATAAAAATTCAACTTTCTTTTTTTTCTGTTAAAATCCAGCTCGTGAAATTTTTAAAACAAAAAGTAGAAGAAATAGACTTCACTTCGGTGAAGCGAGAATCTATGTGGTGGCTTGGATCGGGTCTTTTTTTGATTGCAGTGGGGAGACTTCTTGATAATTTTGTTTTTCAGTTTTGGGTTCATCAGTGGAGAGACCCTCTTCTGGATGAAGCGATAGTTTTTTTGACCGAACGATTTATCTGGGTGATTTTGGGACTTTTTGCTTTTGTCACAGCGCTTCGGGTTTGGCAAAATGAAAATCACCGAAGCAAGCTCGTACCGGCGGCCTTCTCTGTCGTGACGGCAGGAATTTTGGCCTTTATTTTTAAATCCTTTTTTCATGTGCCGCGGCCGTTTTTTCTCTACGAACTAGAACCACTCGTGCATGCCGGATCGTATGGATTTCCTTCAGCGCATACCGCCGTGGCGTTTGCGCTTTTTATTCCTTTTTATCGGATCTGGAAACCGATCGGGATCCTCTGGGTGATTTTCGCGATAATGATTGGATTTTCCAGAGTTTATGAAAATGTACATTTCCCGTCGGATATTGCTGGAGGGATTTTGCTCGGAGGAATGGTGGGAGCCTTCTTTTCACATCCAGAAATTCGTCGGATGGTAGCGCTTCTCTGGGAAGAACAAGAATTCCGAAGGCAGAGCTTCCATTTTGCTTTTGGTTTCTCTTGTGTGTTTATGCACTGGGCGGGGTTCCTCAGGCTCTGGCAGATTGCTGTGATTTTAGTTTTGGGGTTAATCATTTCTTTTGTTTCTCAGTACAAAAAAATTCCCCTTGTATCTGATTTGCTCCAATGTTTTGATCGAGCCAGAGATAAAAACTTCCCCGGGCGGGGGGCGTTCTTTTTTCTTTTGGGCGTGTTTCTTTCGATCCTGATTTTTAACAAAGAAAATATAAAAATCGCCTACGCGGCCATCCTTATTCTGTCGGTCGGGGACTCACTCAATCACCTTTTTGGGACAAAATTGCAGCGAATAAGATTCCCTTGGAATAAACGAAAAAACATGGTCGGCGTCACACTTGGGATTATTAGTGGAACTTTTGCGGCACAGTTCTTTGTGCCAATTATCCCAGCTTTTATTGCTTCGGCGATTGCCATATCGCTGGAGACGATGCCCGTCAGGATTGGGAAAATTTATTTGGATGACAATGTTTTTGTGCCCTTGGTGGCGGGGAGCATTCTCTGGTTGTTGACGTAGCAATGACGAATTATGAATGCAAAATTATGAAGCAAGTATCAGGTATTAAGTGTCAAGTATTAAGGATTTTGTTTAATCTACAATCTGAAATCCGCATTCTGACTTCAGCATTCCGCATTTGTTAGTCTTCTTTCGGCAAAACCTGAATATTTTGCTCTTCGACTTGCTCTTCGGGCATTGGAGCTGGCGATCCTAGCATGAGGTCGACACCGGATTGGTTTTTTGGGAAGGCAATGACCTCTCGGATATTTGGTTCGTCGGCAAAAAGCATCGTCACTCGGTCAAAACCCATGGCACATCCTCCGTGGGGAGGACATCCGTATTGAAACGCTTTGAGCATGTGTCCAAACTTCATCTGGATTTCCTCTTCGTCCATACCGAATACTTCAAAAATTTTGTGCTGTAGTTCTTGCTCGTGGATTCGAATAGACCCCCCCCCTAGTTCTACTCCGTTGAGTATGATGTCATAGGCATAGGAGCGAATGCGAAATAGTTCTTTTTCATCTTTAGAATTCAATAAATAGAGATCCTCTTTCATTGGCATGGTAAAAGGGTGATGAACTGCTTTAATGTTTCCTTCTTCTGTCTTTTCAAACATAGGAAAGTCGGTGACCCAGCAATAGCAAAATTCATTTGGAGCCTTTAGATTGAATTTGTCTCCCAACGCACTTCGCACGGCTCCCAAGCTCTCGCACACGGTAATGAACTCATCCGCCCCAAAGAAAATCGCGTCGCCTTTTTCTGCCTTTGCGGCTGCCATGAGGTCTTCGACTTCTTTATCAGAAAAGAACTTCAGAATCGGCGATTTTTTCTCGCCGGTTTCTTTATCGATCAGGATGTAGGCGAGCCCTTTGGCTCCATGTGTTTTAGCCAACTCGGTCAGATCATCGATTTCTTTTCGGGAGAGTTCTGATGCGCCTTCGGCTCGGAGACACTTCACAACGCCTCCTTTTTTCACTGCATTGGCAAATACGGCAAATTCTGAGTTTTCAAATACTTGTGTTACATCGACCATTGGCATCTCAAACCGAAGATCGGGCTTGTCTGAACCGTAGGTTTCCATGGCTTCCTGCCAAGTGAGTCGTCGGAACTTCCCATCCACGAGGTATTTTTTCCATTCTTTTTGCGGGGCACACTTTTCAGTTAACACGTGAAAGCTCTGTTCGATTACCTCAATTACATCTTCCTGCTCACAAAAACTCATCTCAATCTCATATTGGGTAAATTCTGGTTGCCGGTCTCCCCGCAGATCCTCATCTCGGAAACATTTTGCGATTTGAAAATATTTATCGATTCCTCCGACCATGAGCAATTGTTTGAGCTGCTGTGGCGACTGAGGAAGGACATAAAACTTCCCATGGTGCATTCGGTTTGGCACGAGGTATTCTCGGCTTCCTTCGGGTGTGCCCTTTACCAATTCGGGTGTTTCGATTTCCAAAAACCCTGTTTTATCAAAAAAATCACGGATCACCTTTCCCATTTCGTGACGAAGCGTGAGATTTTTTAGTAGTTGTGGTTTTCGCATATCTAGATATCGATATTCCAGCCGAAGATCTTCCCTCACTTCTTCATCGGAATCAATTTCAAAAGGTGGGGTTTTGGCCTTGCTCAATACTTTTATTTCATCAATAAAAACCTCGATTTCTCCGGTTTTTAAATTTTCATTAGTGGCGCCTTCTTGTCTTTTTCGGACGGTTCCCGTGGCCTGGATGACCCACTCTGGGCGGACATCCTCTGCTAGGTGGTGAGCTTCTGATGATACATCCGGATCAAATACAATCTGGGTCAGTCCGTATCGATCTCGTAGATCAATAAAGATAATTCCGCCGTGATCTCGACGTCGGAATACCCAGCCGGCGAGGGTGATTTTTTTGCCTTCATCTCTGGCCGTGAGATCGTTGCAGGTGTGAGTTCGGAACATTGTTTTTAATTTAAAGTTTAAAAATCAAAATTCAAAATTATGGAATTTTTGATAACCGGGAGGGAGTGTAGAAAAAAAACGCCAGAAGTAAAGTTTGACAAAAACATAAAAAAAAAGTAAAAGACGTGTTGTTCTTTGGCATATCGTCTTAGCAGGCACTGATCTGTGTTTGATTTTTCTTGATAATGAAAGACCTGAGGCTTCAGTGTTATTCATTTTATTTTAATTTCAAGCACAGATGTCCTGCCTGCTAGTCAATCAAGCAACTGATTTGATGATACGTTTTTTGTCATTAGCTTTGTTGTTTGATTGCAATTCAGATGAACTCGGAAGAGGAGACAATTAGATGAAGATCAAGAAAGGCAATGTCTTCATCGCTCTTTTGGCAGCGGTGGGGATAGGAATCCTGGTGTGGCCTCCTAACTCCAGCCCGTTTGATTCCAACCTGTCTGATTCCAACCAAGAAGAATGGCTCGAAGTTGCTTTCCACGCCCCTCTCGGCAGTAATATTTGGGATGTCGTCGACAAGAAACTTACGGCAATGGGGTATTGGAAAAGGACTCGAGCGGAGAAAATTGCCAAAGCTGAACAGCTGGCGGTCAACGCTCAAACGGAAGAAGAATGGCTCGAAGTTGCTTTCCACGCCCCTCTCGGCAGTAATATTTGGGATGTCGTCGACAAGAAACTTACGGCAATGGGGTATTGGAAAAGGACTCGAACGGAGAAAATTGCCAAAGCTGAACAGCTGGCGGTCAATATCCATGAATAGAACTTGGAGACAGGACACGTCGGAGGAGTAATCCCCGGCAAAAACTTTGGCCTCCGCGCGTGCGCGGAGGCCTTTTTTCACTATCCAAAAAAATTTTAGTCCCAAAAACTTTACGCTCCTGGTTTTAAAAAGTCTTTTGCATCTGCCTTGCTCAGCATCGCTTTCGCAATTTTTCGTGAGCGATTAATTTTTTGCGCCATCACATTTGCAAATTCGGATCGCTCACCACGGATTTTGCTGAGTTGGGACTCCAATTTCTCAATTTTTTTCTCATGGTTGTCCAATTTTTTTAGCGCTCGATTGAGTGCCTGCGGTTTTAGGACCTCCGAAATACCTTTAAAAATGCCGAAATACGCACTCGGAGTTCGGTGATGGAGATAGAACGACTTTTTTTCATTTTTTTATGATTAAGCAATGGAGAGAAAAAGCGGGTTAAATTATACCATGCATGAGATGGTATTGCAAGTGTCCCAGACAGGGGGTGATAAACAAAAATACTCTCCTATAAAAATAAAACATCCCCCCTCAAAGTTTTTTTACTCCCTCTTCAAAATTTAAAACCCCCTCTCGAAAAAAAATTAGCCCCCTTGGAACAATCATGGAGCCATCCCCCCAAAAAACCTATGTACTATGCAGATTCTATCGTCCACAACTTTTTTAATTATGTTCGTGAAGACAGTAGAGGATCCATATTGCCTCACCCCGCCCGATGGATGGTATTTTCAAATTGATAATCCTTGTCCAGCGCACTAAATTCTTTGATCGTTTTTAAAAACACTTCTTTGCTTTTTTCAATATTGGCTTTTAATTCTTTTGCCTCTATAGATTCTGTTTCGACCCCGTTTACGTAATCAATCGTAAAAAGCACCTGTCCGTACGGGATCTCTAGTTCGTTGGCGAGGACCGCTTCTGGACCGCAGGTCTGAGAAATGACGGATCCGCCGAGGTTTTTAAAAAATTCGGCTTCCACCTTGGTATTAAACCGAGGTCCATTGGCATGGACATAGACCGTGTCAGTGAGAGCTTCTGGAAAAATCGCCTGAAGATCTTTTTGGATTTCCGAATTAAAAAGCGAATCAAAAATTAAATGACCACCATCTTCTCCTCTGGCTTGAAAAATTGTACAAGAAGCCCCATTTGGAAGACGGTTTTCTGGGAAGAAAATATCAGAAGGAATGATCGGAGAGGCAAGATTAACCCTCGGGTCAAATACTCCGGCTGTAGAAAGAGAAAGAATAGAAGTAGCGCCAAGTTTTTTGAGCGCTCGCATGTTTGCCAAAAAATTAATGTGATGGGGAAGGTAATCATTAAGCCCTTTTCGGCGAGGTAAAATTATTATTTCGTTTCCATCAATGCTTCCTAAAAAAACTTCTACAACCCCATTTCTTGTAAAAACAAGCTTTTTTTTAAACCCTTCTAATTTTTCCAAGCCGGGACCAACAATAAATGCTTTCATAATTTTAGATGATTAAGTAGTAATTTAAACTTTAGTTTTTAGTTCTTAGATTTAAAAACCTCTTAAATCCGTAGTTCTCTTCTCTTGAATTAAAGCTTCTTATTCGCATTTTAAGTTTTTTTGGAAAAAAAACAAAGTTTAATTTGACTTTGATGGGTAAAAAGACTTTACTCCCGGGTGTAAATGCAAAACTTAGGATTTTTCTTTACCTATTGGATGCGTTAAGCGACCTTTTCCTCCTGGTCGTGGTACGTGTCTGTAGGGAGATCCCTGAGTTTTTTTTATAATCTAACTTGGACACAAAAATGGACTACACAATTCAAAAAGTGCTTCCACATCCCAAGGAAGTAAAAGAAAAATTACCGCTCTCTGACAAGCTCAAAGCTCGGGTCAAAAAAGATCAACAAGAAATTTTTGATATTTTGGAAGGAAAAGATGATCGAAAATTTCTCATCGTGGGGCCCTGCTCGGCCTGGCCAGATGAGGCGGTGGTCGAATATGCCAAAAAACTAAAACCAATCGCCGACCAGGTCAGCGACAAATTAAAAATTATTCTTCGGATTTACACCCAAAAACCACGAACGACCATCGGATGGACCGGGCCGCTCAGTCAGCCAGATCCTTTTGGGGAGCCAGATTATGAAAAGGGGATTTATTATTGCCGCAAGATGATGTTGGACGTGCTTGAGTTAGGATTTCCAATCGCCGATGAAGCGCTCTTTACCCACAACGATGGGTATTTCGTAGATCTGATCTCCTGGATTGCGATTGGAGCACGGTCAACCGAAGATCAAGAACATCGAATATTTGCTTCTATGATCCCTCATCCGGTGGGAATGAAAAATCCAACCTCTGGAAATATCCCGATCGCGATCAATTCAATTATCGCAGCGCAGCACCCACATGTATTTGCCCTACATGGACGACAGGTCAAAACATCTGGAAACCCTCATGCCCATTTGATTTTGCGAGGAGGGGAGGGGGCATCCAATCTGTTGTTTGGAGACCTACAGGAGTCTGTAAAGCTTCTGAAAGAAAAAAATATTCAAAATCCAGCCATCGTTGCCGACCTTTCGCACGACAACTCTATTGATCCGGCGACAGGCAAAAAAGATCCCATGCTCCAACCAAAAGTCCTGGATGAAGTCTTGGGATCGATGCAAAAAGACCCAGAAATCGCTGCGCACATAAAAGGATTTATGATGGAAAGTTTTCTCGAAGATGGAAACCAGCCGCTCAAAAAAGAGGAGCTTAAATTTGGATGCTCGGTCACGGACGGATGTCTGGGACTGGAAAAAACGATTGTTCTGACAGAAGGGCTGGCAAAAGGATAGTTTTCAATATTTCCCATCCTTTTCTGGTCCTGGTATTAATTTTCATTCTCATACATCTGCTTGGGGATGACAATTTTGGGGATACAACAAAAAAAAATACTTCGAAAAAGAAAGAGGGGGGAGCTCGAAAGCTCCCCCGAGTCGCTGCTTTAGCATCCTGTTCCTGAGGTCAGACCGCCGGAGGTTCTCCGACGATCCATTCCGCGACCCCGTCGTTGACGACAAAGAAGAATACGGCAGTCAGTGCCGTCAGTGCCGTGGCCGTGACCGGCTCTCCTGTGGCAATAGTTGAGATCGCCACGTTGTAGATCGCGTAAGTTTCGGCCGCAGTGAGCCCCAGTTTGAGGCCCGTGGCCGCCATCTGTTTCATGCGGCTTGGCTGGTTTCCGGCCGCCAGTCCTCGCACCTGATCGGAATCGAGGGCGGCGACCTGTATGGTGGCCGTCATGTCCCCGCCGCCGGGGGGAGACCAGAAGGCGACCTGATAGCTGCCTTCGGGTAGCTGATGGTCAGCGACGATGGCTTGCAGCATGTTGGAATCAGCTTGGGCGGGGGCTTGCCCCGCAAAGCCAACGACGAGAAAGAGGGCGCAAAGGCCCGAGAGAAGGGCATGTCTCATTTGTTTCAGTCTCCGTTGAGGAACTACAAAATAGTTCCTGTCCAAAAGAAGCATGTAGAGGGTTGAGATGCTAAAGAGCTTCCACTCACAGGAGATCCCAAAAAAACAGGGGCTCCACATTGAAGTGGTTATGACACTTTTTTAAAAAAAATTTAAAATCCTGTCAAAAGTTTCAAGCTCAAAAAAAAATCCTCTAAAAAATTTATTTTTATAAAGTGGTGGACAGTGGGGGCTTTCACCTCCACCGTCCTATTGAACGCCCTTTTCAGCCGACCAGCTCCTGTGAGGAAGGAGGGGGTGGTAACATCTTCGCCGGAGGACGAGGAGTTTCCCCTCCCTGGAGGAAGTAATCCCAGTTGAAACCAGGAAACTGAGGAACAACCCTCCGCCAACTTCCATCTGGGCTAAGACAAGCGAATCCAGTCACTTCCTGGGCCGCGATCTCCGGAGGGGTTTGAACGACGTACCCCCGACAGGGAGATGAAATCAGCGTTCCATTGAGGGACTTCACGATCCGTTTTTGATACGGGCCAGCATAGGCAATGCCGGAGGTCCCGCCTTCAAGAGAGAACGAAACGGAATGAAAATCCGGCTTGGAATGTACTGCTTGCCGGATGGCCGCATCCGCAGCGATCCGGTCTGTCGTACAGGTTTCCAAATCTCCCGTGTCACACGATGTGAATTGAACGGAGGCGCTGAGAAGTTCCTCCTTCATGTCGCCGAAGGTTCCCGTTTTCAGGATTTTTTCCTGGGTCGGTTCCATGGCGCTTTTGAGGTATTCGGGGAGAGAATTGCTCTCCAGCACCCCAGTGCACCCAGGGAGCAAGAGCACGACGGCTAACACCGCCAAGAACTTGGTTTTGATCATCAGTCTATCCTCTGTTCTAGGGGCACACGCCCCGGTGAGGGGTGGCTTGAAGAAAAAAAGAGCATTTCCGTCCTGGACAAATTTAACTTATTTATCTCAAGAAACAGAAATTATAACTTGTCTAAAGAAAGCTTGATGATTTGTCAATATTATTTTGAGAAAGTAAAAAGAAAATTTTTATCACAAAAAAAGAAACAGGTTGGAGAAGCGTGAGCTTCTCCTCCCTGCATGTGAGGTCTTGAAACCTTACTGGACGACCCGCCAAGTTCCATCGGCCTGAAGGCAGGCCTGGCCGACAGCGGTCTCTTGCTGTCCACCGACGTTGATGGTGTGGGTGAACTCGCGTTTCACCCGACAGTTGCGGGTGGGTTGGAACTCGTACGGCTCATAGTCCGCTACGTTGGGGTCGTAGGTGCGGGTAACTTCGGTGTATCCACGATGGCCTGTATTGGGGTTGGACCAAGCCACGGGCCGATAGTCCGGAGTGCTTGCTACCGTCCGGGAGATATTCCTCTCGGCGAGGAGCTTGTCTCGCTCGTCGAGTTGGCTGCCGATCTGGTTGCCGAGCCATGCGCCGCCGAGGCCACCGATGACGGCGGCTGCGATTTGGCCTTTGCCGGAGCCGATTTGAGATCCGCCCCAGGCGCCCAGGCCAGCCCCGGCCAAGGTGCCTACATTTTCTTTGGTGATCTGACAGCCGCCGAGGATAACGGCTATCAACGCAATGGCAAGCATGCTTTTTCGAGATCGCATGGTCAGCCTCCTTTCTTTTCAGATGGGGGTGAAGGGTAGGACGTCAAAGAACCTCAGGAAATCCTCGCGCAGTGGAGGATCGCACGAGAGACTCTGCCATCCTCACGAAACGCGGGTTTGATTTTTCTATAAAAAAATATTGACAATTTGTCAATGCTTTTTTATGATACACCACACAGGGATAAAAAAATCTATTAAAATTGTTTTGACTTCCAAGATTTTCGTGTAAAATCCAACCAGATCATGAAAGTAGTTATTCCTCAGGAATCGCTTTTGGAAAGCTTAAAAATTGTCTCCCGGGCTGTTTCGGGGCAGAATACTTTGGCCGTGCTTGGTAATATTTTGCTTCGAGCCGAAGGCAAAAAACTTTATTTTTCAGCGACCAATCTCGAGATCTCGATCTCCACTTCAGCAGAAGCAGATGTAAAAAATGAAGGGGCGATCACGGTTCCAGCAAAAATTCTAACTGCGTACACGTCTCTCCTCAATAAAAAAGAAGACGTGGTTTTCAGCGTTGTCGATGGAACCACGCTTGAAGTCCAATCCGAAAGCTCAAAAACTAAGATCAAAGGAATTGCACCAGATGAATTTCCTCAGATTGCTGAAGTCAAAGGCGGCGTCAAGCTGGATGTCTCCAGCGAAGATTTTCGAGAAATGGTGCATGAGGTTGCTTTTGCCGCCCAAGAAAATGCCTCTCGGCCGATTCTTTCTGGAGTTTTCTTTTCTGCGAAGAAAAATGAACTCAAGGTGGCCGCTACAGACTCATACCGGCTTAGTGAAAAAATATTGAAACTAAAAACTCCAGTTGATGAGGTGACTTGTGTGATTCCGGTGCGAGCGGTCTTTGAGGGAGATCGATTGGCTTCTCTGTCTAAGGGTGTTTCCATCACCGTAGCGGAAAACCAAGTAAAAATTTCCGTCGATGGGACAGAGCTAATCTCTCGACTGATTGAGGGACAATTTCCTGATTATGTCCAAATTATCCCAAAATCTCATGTGACGACGGTCGAGGTGGATCGAGAAGATCTCTCGATGGCGGTGCGACGAGTGTCAATCTTTGCCAAAGAAAACAATCAGCATATGAAATGGGAAGTCCTGACCGACAACACGCTCGTTGTTTCTACGGACACCACTCAGATTGGAGAAGGGAAGACGACTGTCCCAGTAAAATTGACAGGGGATGCCAATGCGATCGCCCTCAATGCTGATTATGTTCTCGACATTTTAGGGGCCCTTGGCGGAGAGAAAAAAATTAAAATTGAGCTCGAAGGAAAAATGACGCCAGCGGTCATCAAAAAAGAAAAAGCCACGGACTTCATCCATCTTGTCATGCCGCTTAAAATGTAGGAATTCCCGTTTGACTCCCTCCCCCTATGGTCAAACGGGAATTTTTGCATTCTAAGCCTCTCGCTTGGGATCGAATATTCAAAATTAAAGTTTTAGTTTTGAATAGAGTGCTTTTTAATATGAACTTTAGGGGGTTCAAGTTTTTTGAAAGCCGGAAGTTATCTGATTAAAAACGAATGTTTCAGCTACCTTTTTCTCTTGACCTAAAAGGGCCCGTCCAAACGCTCGAAAAAGAGGCCGCCCTGACCTTGGTAAATGTCGGGAATGCCGCCGCCAAGTCTTTTTTGATTTCTAAAATTCTGAAAACAACAGATTTTAAAAATGTGTTTTGGGCGTCTTCCGACGAAAAGGCTGATGTGATTTTTCCTTCGGCGGAGTTTTTCTTTGATGGGAAAATTCATTTGATCGGAGCCGAACCGACATTGCGAGATTTTTATCATTTTCTTGAAAAAATTAATACGACGGATGAAAGTCTTTTTCTCTTTGAAGATTTGGCCCATGTTCTGGCCCAAAGTTTTCCGTCAAAAAAGGATATCGAAGGAGAAAAAATAGCGCTCAAAACCAGGGAAAAAATAAAGATTTTTGAACTTTTTTCAGAATTAGAAAGCAAAGGATATGTTTCTGCAGAAGATGAAATATTGAGCCCTGGAGAATTCCTCAGAAAAGGAGAAAATCTTTTCGTTTTTCCAATCAATGCTGAACACTGCGCGAGAGTGGAACTTTTTGGAGATGAAATTGAGAATATCGAAATATTTCCCCAAACGGGCGAAAAAAAAGTGAAAATTCAAACATTAAAAACATTGGAAATTTTTCCAGCAAAATTTGATTCGCCATCAGGAAAATTTTCTGATTTTATTTCAAATGGGACGAATCCGCTTTTTATTTCTGATGATCTGGATGAGGATGTCTGTCCAAACGGCAGCTTCCCAAAGGTCAAATTTACGACATTTCCAAAAGAAAACGAAAAATTTTTTCACCTTAATTTTTTTTCAGTGCTGCCTTTTTATACCATTCCGGACTTCATCATGGATATCAAGGAGCGATTTCGGAGAGACTTTGATATTGTGGTCGCGACCAAAAAGCTGGAAGAAATTAAGTCTCTTTTTCAGGAGCACGAGATTATGTTTACCAAAGATCTGGCGGAAACAGCCCCCTCAACTGTAAAAATAATTTCACTTGAATCCGAAGCCTTTGTCCCGCATTCTTTCCAAAATAATGAGAAAAAGCTTCTCTTTTTGACCGATCGAGAGATTTTTCAGTTTGCTCGGACTTCTCGACAAAAAAAAGCTGTTTCGGGGATCAACTTTGACCTGATGACCAGCTTGAAGCCAGGTGATTTTGTGATTCATCTTGATCACGGGGTGGCTCGGTTCGATGGGATTGTTCGGCGGGACCTGGGAGGAGAGTTTGGAACTCGAGAATATTTGAAACTCTGCTATGCCGGAAATGATAAACTCTTCGTCCCGGTAGAATCAGCCGAAAAAATTACCAAATTTATCGGAGAAGAAGAGCCGCGGCTCACCAAACTCGGAGCGGCTGATTGGCAGCAATCACAAAAAAAACTCAAAAAAGAAGCGGAACGAATTGCCAAAGAACTCCTCAAGCTCTACGCCAATCGAGAATTAGTCAAAGGAAAAAGGTTCGGTGCCGACGATGAAATGCTCAAAGATTTTTGTGAAGCTTTTCCGTATGAACTCACACCAGGGCAAGCCCAGGTCTGGGAAGAAGTCCGTCAGGATTTAGAACAAAACCGACCGATGGATCGAATGGTTTGTGGAGATGTGGGTTTTGGAAAAACAGAGATCGCTATGCGAGCGGCATTCAAAGCCTTTCGTGGAGGAGTCCAAGCCGCCATTTTGGCGCCCATTACCATCCTGGCTGAGCAGCACTATCAGAGCTTCCAAAAAAGAATCACCGGGAAAAAATATGGCATAGAAGTTCGGCTTTTATCTAGGTTTCAATCAGCAGCCGAACAAAGGAAAATCCTCGAAGAACTGGAACTGGGGATGATCGATGTCGTTATCGGGACGCATCGATTGCTTTCTGAAGATGTAAAATTTAAAAACCTAGGCTTAATTATTATCGATGAAGAACAACGATTTGGAGTGCAGCAAAAAGAAACGCTCAAAAAACTTAGAACTTCCGCCAATATTTTGACCATGACAGCGACGCCGATTCCTCGTACGCTGCACATGAGTCTCAACCGGCTCAAGGATATTTCTACCATCGCAACCCCGCCCCCGGGGCGTCTTCCAGTGGTGACGGAGGTCCGTAAATATAATCTCAATTTGATTCGAGAGAGAATTTTAATGGAAAAAGAACGAGGGGGGCAGGTGTATTTTCTTCACAATCAGGTACAGACGATTGAAGCCCAAACCGAACAATTTCGGAAGCTGATCCCGGAGGTGAAATTTATCGTCGCCCATGGGCAGCTCTCTCCCGCAGAATTGGAAGATCGGATCAAACGGTTTAAAAATAAAGAAGCGGATGTACTCGTTGCGTCAACGATTATTGAAAATGGAATTGATCTGCCGAATGCCAATACCTTGCTCGTCAACCGGGCTGAAAAATTTGGGCTCTCGCAGCTTTATCAACTCCGCGGACGGGTTGGGCGAAGCCGAACCCAGGCGTATGCATTCTTCCTCTATCACGGACAGAAGCTCGAGCTAGAAGCCAAAAAAAGACTGCGAGCCATTGTCGAAGCCTCAGAACTCGGATCTGGTTTTCAAATCGCCATGCGAGACTTGGAAATTCGAGGAGCCGGAGAAATCTTGGGGGCTTCACAATCCGGAACGATGAAAAATGTAGGGGTGTCGCACTTCATGCGGATGCTCAACCGAACGGTCGAAGAAATGAAATCCGGAGAAATTTCATCCAAAATTGAAGAAGAAGAGAGCATCACCGTGGAGGTTCCACTTTCTGCCTTCATCCCGGCGAGTTTTATCCCCAATACGGACGAAAAGATCCAGGTGTACAAAGAACTCGCTTCTGCTGAAAATCCGAAGCATCTGGAAGAAATCAAACGGGATCTGCTGGAGGATTATGGGCATTTACCAAAAGAAGTAGAAAATCTGTGCAAAGTTATTCGGCTTAAAATGCTCCTGCGAGAGGCCAATCTCTCTGGAGTTCGGATTCATCAGTCTTCTCACCGACAGCAAGAAATTGTTTTACGATTGGGACAAAACTTTAAGCCAGATCAAATTTTTGGGCTGATTAAAACTTCAACAAAAAAGTGGACTATTACGGCCAATGCACTCAAACTTGCAGTTGAGAAATTACCGGTAAGCTGGTATGAGGAATTGATTGCGGAGGTAAAGCTTTTACGAAAAAAATAGTGATTTGTTTTTAGTTTCTAATATCTGTTTTTTGCTTAAAAACAATAAGACAAGAAGAAAAACAATATTGCCAATCTTCAAAAGATTAACATAATGATCGGTGTATTTTTTAATAAATGAAAAAATGAAAAAAACGAAAAAAGATTGGTTTATACTAAACCGCCTTTGAAATTCAGAATAATTGATATAAAATTTGGTTAGT
>CAYFMH010000031.1:0-17769 GCA_964344165.1 uncultured Candidatus Peribacteria bacterium
GATTATTTATCTTCTCAGCTCAGAAAGCCTTCTCTCGTTTTTGCGTAAGTCCTATCCAAGAGGAATGTCGGACGAAGAAAAAGGAAAAATTTTGGAATGGTACAGAGAAGTAGATGCTGCACGAGAAAAATCTGGTTTTAGTCGTGAAGCGGTAAGAGCGGCAGAAGAAGCGAGAATGGAATCATTACCTGGATATGAGGTGGTTCTTGGTTCTATGGAGATAGGGGGAGAAGTGAGGACTGTTGTCGAAAGCATGAAAAAAGTCTCTCCTAAAAAATCTCATTAGTTTTTGGAGGTTTTAAGGATTTTAAAAACCCTCTTGCCTCTTCTTTCGTCGTGATCTTTTTTTCGAGTTGCATTTCTCGGATTTTTTCTTTGATTTTTCCCACTTCTGGACCAGCGGGGAGATTGAGGAGCTCCATGATTTCCGCTCCCGTGAGGAGTTCGGCGTGATGCGATGGTAATTTTTTCTCCCGATGAGCTAGCTCGTATTCAGCTCGGATCTGATAGTAGTATTCTTCGGCTTGTTTCCATTTGGTCCGATCTTGCGGGACACACCCCAGGAGATCGGCGTGATAGAGCGTGAGGAGATCAGCAAAGTACGGATGATCGAAGTAGTGGAGTTTGCGCGACTCCGCCATATCATGAAAGGTGTCAAAAAGATGATGATGGTGGATCAGCCAGAGGATCCGATCTCGAGCAGCCCGAGAAAACTTCAATCGTACCAAGATTTTTGTCGCCATATCGATCACCACCTCTTGATGGCCATAAAACCGGATCCGATCGCCCTCGTACTTCATCGTTTTTGCCTTTCCGATATCGTGGAGGAGGGCGGCCCAAGCGATTTCGGGATTTGATCCGAGAGGGATGTGGTGCAGGACCAGCAGGGTATGGACAAACGCGTTTCCCTCAGAATGCATCGTTTTGTCCTGGTGGATTTTTTTGAGCGCCGACACTTCTGGGATGATTTCCTCGAGAATTCCAAATCGATCCAGATCTTCAAACGCTTTTTTTCGATCATGATGAACAATAATTTTGTTCAGCTCATCCAGTACTCTTTCGGCGGCCACCCCGAGGATGAGCGAGCAGTGCCTTTTTAGTGCTTTTCTTGTATCGATGTGGTAGGCAAGATCAAATCTATTTCGAAACCGCACGGCTCTCAGGATCCGGAGGTGATCTTCTTGGATTCTCGTGCTGGGATCTCCGATAAATCGGAGCAACCCTCGTTTGAGATCCGATTGTCCATCCACGAAGTCGTGAAATTTGGCCGTCACCGGATCATAAAAAATCCCATTGATGGTGAAGTCTCTTCGGAGCGCATCTTCTTCAGCTCGAGAAAAGGTCACATAATCCGGCCGTCGTCCGTCTGAGTACCCCGAATCCGATCGGAAGGTCGCTATCTCGAAGTGATGACCGTTTTCTTCGATCAAAATCACCCCGAAGTGCTTCCCGATGGCGTAGGTTTTTTTGAATAATTTTTCGATTTCTTCTGGTTTGGCACTTGTGGCGATATCGATGTCTTCTGGTTCTTTTTTCAATATCAGATCACGCACGCATCCTCCGGCCCAGTAGGCCTGGTAGCCGTTTTTTTGGAGACGTTGGACGATTGTTTTGGCGGTGTTTTGCATTGGGGAAGCTCAAAACTTAAAACTTAAAGGTCAAAGCTAATGAATTTTGTTCATTTTATTTTAGCAGAAAATTGTGTGTTTTTCTAGATTTTAAGAATCTTTTGGGTTAAGTAATATTATTATTTTGTTGTTTTTTGTAAAAAAAACATTGACAAAATATTTTTTATATGATAAAAACGATTTAATTTTATACTTTTATTTCTTAATTTTTAAAAAAATGACAAAAGTTGAAGCTGGTGGCAATAGAAAACTGTTTTCGGGAGGATCTGTTCTAAATCAATTTGTAGATGAAGAAAACGAAAGAGGGTTAGCACTCATCCGGAAATACCAAGTGAGGTGTTTTGTAGCTATTGGAGAGGAAGGAAAAGATATATTTATTCATCTAGATGCTCAGGCCCGTAATACTGGTAAGGAGCAAGAAGCGGGGGATGAAGTAGGTGCTATTTTAGCTCGTTTAAAAGCTCTCAAATCTGAAAAAAGAAAATTGAATTCAGTATTGCTAGAAGCTTATAATCTTATTGACAAGGCTTTGGGATTTGGAACTCTGGAGAAAAAAGGGATTTTCAGATCATCTGAGGGGTATGTGTCAGTAGTAAATCATCCAGCTTTTCGATGGATTAGAGAATACATAAAAATCAAGCCAGGAGAGAGAGTTTGGCTAGCAAAAGATGGGCAAGAGATTTCAAAGGAGGTTGCTTATCAAATATTAGAGGCTATTGCTGATTTTTTAAACAAAGTACGAGTGAGACATGATGAGATAAAATCAGAAATGGAGAAAGTAATGGGCGAAAATCAGATTTTTTTTGAAGTTTAGCTTTCCGAGGCCAAGAAAAATTAATGCCATGATTGATCGGCACTGTCCTAGAACAAATTCGGTTTTGATTAATTCAGTAATGGATAACTAATAAAAAATGGATTCTGTAGATGCTTTTTTTCAGCTAGAATTATCTCCTGCAAAAATGTCGCCAGGAGATCGTTCAGAGACTCTTGCCATAGGAGTGCGAGACGCGGCAAGAAATGTTTTGGACTTAGAGGAGGGAGATCGAAAACTAATAGAAGGGTTAGAGATGGCTTTCGATCGAAGGATTGTTATTTATCAGGATGCTTGTTCTCATGCAGGAGATATGACTCCTGCTTGGGAAAACTTAAGATTAAACTTTTTTATTTGGTTGTGTTCAAAATATCCTGATTATGAGTTGCTTTTTGGTGATAAAATTGAGCAAGTTGAGGCTTTGAAAGAGGAATTGGGAAAGAAACATCCAGAAGGTATCCAAAAAAGTATTGATTATATTATTCATACGCATCCAGAAGATATATTTTTGTGTTGTGCAGAAGCTCTCAGTATCTTGGGGCGAGATAAAAAAAATAAAGGTAGATTGGTGGATGTTTTTCGATATGTATTTCAACAAAGTGTTAAACATTTTCGTCATTCTCTGAGGTTTGAAAAAAAATTAGATGTTTCTCTATTGGAGGTGGAAGAGTTAATTGAAATGTTTGAACAAAAGCTTCCTGATTATTTAAGAAATAGAGATATTCTTTTTAACCCGCTCACAGAGGCAAGAAAATTAAAAAGAATTATTGAAAGGAGAAAAGAAAAAGGATCTGTAATGTACGGACCTCGAAGATTAGCGAGGTGTTGTGGTTAATTTCTTTCTTCATTCATCTTCGTTGGTTTTAATAAATAATTCAAAACTTCAGTCTACGTTAGCTTCAGGATTTATACCCAAACTTCATCCTACTCCCGACTCGTCGGGATTCGGAAGACGAGTCGACAGACAGGATGGCGAACGAGTCGTTTTTCTATTTTTTCATCATGGCGAAAAACGCAACTTGTGCGGATATCTACTTGTAAATATCATGATTTCCCACTGCCAAAAGAGTTGCTTGGTTTTTTGATTCGTACTGAAAAATAATCCGGTATTCGTAATTAACCGAAAAGCTAAAAAAGTCTTTTAAAGGGCCTTTCAATTTATGTGTTTTCAAAAAAGGATGTTTGGGATCTTCTTGAAAAAGTGATATTTTTTCTTTTATTTCTTCCTGAAGAGCCGGGGAAAGTTTTTTATATTGCCGAACGAACGTTGGTTTATATAAGATTTTTAGCATCTTTTATAGCTTATCAGCCAGTTCATCCAGGTCTCCTTCTAGAGAAGGTTCTTTTTGTGCTTTTAGCACTATTTCGACGGCTTTTTCATCCAGGTAATTTTTTATCGCTTGTCGAGCTACTTCCGCTTCATTTGGAGCGTAGCCTTGTTTGACCAAAACCTTTATTTTTGCGCGAAGATCATCGTTGAGCGGGACAGAGAGGGTAGACATTTTTTATTTATTAAAAAATCATATGATAAAATCATATATTATCTTTTCTAAAAAAGCAAGGTTTTTTTATTTTTTCATCCACCTGTGCTTATTTTGAACTTTATAAAAATCTTCGGCGGACGAGTCGCTTTTCTATTTTTTCATAATCGCAAAGAATGCATTCTGAGAAATGTCTTTAAAATAATTTGACTTATTTTGCAAAAAAAATAAAAGAAACTTGTTTTAATTTTTTAATATTTTTTTTAAAATGTCAGAAATAGTTGAATATTTTAGCGGGTGTGAAGCATTGGAGGGATTATTGCCAGAAGCAGAGAAAGAGTATGATTACTATGGTAAAAAGAAGACAGCAACAGAATTATTATCTCTTATTGCTCAGCTTAAATGTTTAAGTGCTATTAGAGCAAATATAAGAGGAGAAAAGAAAGAGTATGACATTTTTGCCCTGATGAAAGAAATATATGAATCAGTCCCAAATTTTGAAGAAATTCTTACTCTTAATGATGAAGAGGGGAAAAATAAGTTAATGAGCGAATTGAGAGGATTAAAAGACGTATCAGAAAAAATTCAGCAAACAATCGAAATCGCTAGAAGAAAGAGGTTAATTCATGTTAGTGCAAGTCTCTCAAAAGCTGAGAGTCGAGTGTTTGTAGAAGGAAAAGGGTGCATAGGGGCAACATCAATTCATTGGCAGACAAATACAGGAGAAGGCATAAATGTTAATGATAGGGAGCTTATTTGTAATTTATTTAACGATTTTTTGAATAACTTAGAAGAAAGAATGCGAGAACTAGAAAAAGAACTTGGAGAGGATCAAATCTTTGATCTTACAGAACGTTAAAGGAAAAATTACTTTTTCATCATTGCGAAGAACGCATCCTGCGGGATATCTACTTTCCCAAACGCCTTGAGCCGTTTTTTCCCTTTTTTTTGCTTTTCGAGCAATTTCCGCTTCCGCGTGACATCTCCTCCGTAGAGCTTGGCGGTCACGTCTTTCCTCATTGCGGAGATTGTTTCCCGAGCAATAATTTGTGACCCAATCGCGGCTTGAATCGCAATGGCAAATTGTGCTTTTGGGATGATTTCTTTCAATTTTTCACACCATTTGGCACCAATGCCGTAGGCTTGATCTTTGTGCGTGATCTGAGAGAGGGCATCGACTTTGTCTCCCGCCACCAGCATATCCATTCGCACTAATTTATCTGGTCGCATACCGATCGGTTCATAGCTCATCGAGGCATAGCCCGAGGAGATAGACTTCAGATCATCATAGAAGTCCGTGATGATGGAAGCCAGCGGGATATCGAAGTGTAATTCGGCTCGATTTTCACTCGTGTATTGGATGTTTTTGGATACTCCCCGCCGATCGGTACACAGTTGCATGATGGAGCCGATCTGATCTGATGGACAGAGGATGGTGATATTCATCCAGGGTTCTCGGATTTCTGTGTAATCTCCAGCATCTGGAAGTTCTCCGGGATTGGCAATGGTGTGGATCGAGCCGTCGTTTTTTACAATTTCATAAGACACGGAGGGTGCCGTCACCAGGATATCGAGATCAAATTCTCGCTCGAGCCTTTCTTGCACAATGTCCAAGTGGAGAAGCCCGAGAAATCCTGTTCGAAATCCATGTCCGAGAGCTCCGGAGTGTTCTGGCTCGTACTTGAGCGCGGCATCATTGAGTGACAACTTTTCCAGAGCCTTTCGCAGTAGCGGGAAGTCATCTCCATTGATCGGGTAGATACCGGCAAAGACGAAGGGGGTGACTTCAGAGTAGCCGGGGAGGGGGGAGGCATCAATTTTCAATTTACAATTTTCAATTTTCAATGATGGAACATTTTCATTATTTTCTATTTCTAATTCCGAATTGTTTGAGATTTGTGATTTGGAGTTTGGAGCTTTTTTACAGATGGTTTCCCCGACCCTTGCGTCGACCACGTTTTTGAGTCCTGTGACGATGTAGCCGACTTCGCCTGTTTTGAGTGACGGAGTGGGGGAGTACTTTGGTGAGAGAGCTCCGACTTCTAGGGCATCAATATCTCGTTTGGTTCTCAGGAGTTTGAGTTTATCGCCTTTGTTGATCTGTCCAGCGAAGACTCTCACACTTGAGACCACGCCTCGGTAGGAGTCGAAGGTTGAATCAAAGATGAGGGCTTTTGTATCTCCATCTTCAAACACCTCCGGAAATTTTTTGAAAATCTGATTATCTTCTGGAGCGGGGATCTTTTCGACAATTTTATCGAGCAGCTCTGGGACATTCGTTCCTTCTTTAGCGGAAACCGTCAGGATGTCCTCAGCGGCAAACCCGAGGAGTTTTTCAATCTCTTCGGCGCGTCGTTCTGGTTCTGCCGCGGGGAGGTCGATTTTATTGAGTACGGGGAGCACTTCCAGTCCATATTCCATTGCTAAATAGACGTTAGCAAGTGTTTGTGCCTCGATTCCTTGGGTGGCGTCCACGACGAGGACGGCCCCTTCACAGGCGGCGAGACTTCGCGATACTTCGTAAGAAAAATCCACATGTCCAGGGGTATCGATTAGGTTGAGCTGATGAGATTTCCAATTCATTCGTACTGGCTGCAATTTTATCGTGATGCCACGTTCTCTTTCGAGTTCCATGGTGTCGAGGAGCTGCTCTTTCATCTCCCGCTTATCGATCGTGCCGGTGACTTCGAGGAACCGATCGGCCAGGGTTGATTTACCATGGTCGATGTGGGCAATAATACAGAAGTTTCTAATCTTTGAAGTCATTTCGGCGGAAATGTAGGGTAAAATCAGGAATTCTTCAACTTATTTTCAAAGTTTGAGAGGATTTTGTTGATTTTTTGGTTAAAAGTGTTAAAAACTCTTTAAATTAATCTATTTTTTCAATGGAAGATCAAAAAAGATACATCTCGGCGCAAGAGCTTTTTGTTGATTCATTTAAGCTCGCCAAACAGATCTATGACTCGGGCTTTCGACCGGATTTTATTGTGGCGCTCTGGCGAGGAGGGACTCCGACGGGGATTGCGATTCAAGAATTTATGGCCTATCACGGAATTCATTCAGATCATATTGCCGCTCGGACGAGTGCCTATGAGGGGATTGGGAAAATAGGAAAACAAATCAGGGTTCATGGACTTGGTTATCTGATAAAACGAGTAAATGCTGAAAATAGTATTTTGATTGTCGATGATGTGTTTGATTCAGGGCACAGCATTGAAGAGCTTTTGAAATCCTTACAAATGAAAACTCGGCGAAACATGCCGGAGACGATCAAGATTGCGACAATTTTTTATAAACCGGGAAATAAAAAAACCGACTTTGGACCGGATTATTACCTCGAAGAAACCGATCAGTGGTTAGTTTTTCCTCACGAATTGGAAGGACTTACAAAAGAAGAGATTGTTAAAAACAAACCATCAGAGATTGCTGATCTTTTGGACTAATAATTAGTTTTTAAACAAATCTTTGTGCTGGTAGGTGTACCAGACAACTACCGCCCAGAGGATTCCCCAGAGGATTGTGAGCGTAATACTCCAGATGATAATCCTGAGGATTTGCCAGGCGATTTCTCGACTGAGAAACCCAAATTCATTTATATATGGAAAAAGGTGGTTGAAGTAAGCCACAACCGTAAAAAGTACAATAATCACCAGATTGATAAAAGTTATTGGAGGTAACCACTTCCGAAACTGGAAAAAACCGAGTGATTCGACGAGATGCAAAATCCCACAGACGATCAGCATCCCAGTAAAAAGCGGCATACCGCTGGTTTCTTCTAGTACTCCGTAGGAAGCATAGGCTCGGTAAAGACAAAAAAGCCCGATGGCAATGGAAAATCCACCCAAAAAGGTGAAAATTCCTATTTCATCAATTCTGGCTTTGATGGAAATAGTTTTGTCAGTGACTTTGGTTTCTACTAGGTGTTCTTCTGCCTTTTTTTCTGTATTGGCATTTGAATCGGGAGCGGGATTGGAATCTGTCATTTTTTTTAAATTTTAAACCTAGAGATTTATAAACTTTATTTGTTTTAATTTCAAGTAACTTCTCACACCCATCAACAAAAAGGGGGTGCTATAAAATGCTCTCAACGTAGAGATAAACTAGTAAGATTGATCTTCGCATTAAAGCGGCTTTTCCCGGGGGCTCAATCACTTCGTTATTTTCACCCCCGTGAAGCCGCAAAAAATCAATCCTCTAGAATGTTCTGTTTAGGAGTGTGATAACTTACAATTTCAAGACTTTTCTTTTTTAAAAAATGAGTAATTAAATAATGAGTAATGAATAATAAAATTGTGAGGCAAAGCCTCTCCATGCATTGCGTCATTGATCATTAAAATTTATTTCTTTAAACTCATCCAAAAATGAACAAAAAAGTCCTCGCTCTCATACTCGGTACTGCCATCATCAGCACCACTGCCCTTGCTGTCATCTGGCCGGCTACCCCGACCGGAGAATGAGTCGAAAGACTGACTCAGCGTTTGGCTTTTGGAAATTCTGTCTGTTGTTTCAAAATTTCATCCGAGGGATAAAACTGTTCTCGGATTTTTCCACAGAGGTAGAAGCTGCCGAGGACGAAGATCTTGCCATCCATTTCTTGGGCTTTTTGGAGAGCTTTTAGGGGATCTTTTTCTGTTTGTTGGTTGAGACGTAGCATTGCCATGTCTTTGCAGATATTTGCAAGATCTTTTGTACGCCAAAAATCCCGCTCCCCGGGGACTTCAGTCCAGATCACCGTGTCGAAGTAGGGGAACATGATTTTGAAGCTTTCTGGACCATGGTTACGAGCCATGGCAAAGATACCGATTTTTTGGGGGGACTCGCTTCGCGTAGGGGAATGAATTCCCCTGTTAAGAGATGGGGTGGGAGATTCTTTTTTTAGTTTTGGGAGGAGATACTGGAAGCGATCGGCCGCATGAGCGCCGTCGAGGATGATGGTCGATTGTGTAGACGCCCCGGTGGGGACGTCTTTACTAGATAGCTTCTCCCATCGGGCGGGCATTTTTATTTTTTTCCATGGTGAAGTCAGTGTGGCCGAGGATTTTTTCGCAGATCTTTCGGGCCATTTTTTTGTTGAGTTTTGCAGGGATTCCTTTTAGGAACTTCACTTTTCCTTGTGCTACTTGTTCCAAAATTGAACAATATTTTTGTTCAAAACTGAGATTAAGCACTGAATCAGTCGTAAAAATCCCAGCTTTTTCTTCGGCCAGTTTTTCAATTTTATTTTCAAAAAATTCCAGATGATCCGCCCCGACGAAGGTGAGTCCGGCGATCCTTTTCCCCTGCACGGCATTGACCGCATCGAGCCAGCCGCCCATGCCGATCTCGCCGATCAGGACCTCGACGTCGGCTTCTTTAGCCGCCAAGATACCTGCGAGGACCATCGTCTCATAGTAGGTTAGATTTACGTTTAATTTTTCGGCTGTTTCTTTTATTTTAAGGATGTTTTTCCCAAAGTCTTCTGGGGCAATTAGTTTGCCATCGATTCGGATACGTTCGGTGATGACCTGGAGGTGTGGGGAGACCAAGGTGGCTGTTTTGATTCCCTGAGATTGGAGTGTGTTCTCGATCATTCGGCAGGTGGATCCCTTCCCCGCTGTCCCACCGATAACCACTCTCCATGCGAAAGATTCGTCTGGACGTCCAAGGGCCTCCAAGATTTCATTCACTGTGTCCAAAGTAGGAAGTTCGCCTGCGCGAAAGAATTTTGCTTCGGAGCTGAGTTGGGTGAGCCAGGTTTGGGCTTGTTGGAATTTATCCATTTAGAATTTCTTTAATGTATAAAGTGATAGCATATAAAGTTAACAGAGGACTAGATTAGTATTAAAATTACTCCAAAAACAATACATGAAATACTAAATAATTTCCTATTTAACGATGATTTTTCAAAATCTTCTTTTAAATTGAAATTATTTCTTTGTAAAAAATAACTACATCCCAATAGAACTAATGGGAATATAGCATGAGCAGCATTTGCAAGGCTTATATTTGATAAAGCAATTGCTTTTAAAAAGAATATTGAGCTAATAAAATCAAAAAATTTAGCTAATATAGTTTTAGCTAAAAATTTATTTTTTTTAGCAGTACTTACTAATAAATTATATTTTTTTTTGATTAAAATTAGTATGACAAATGTAGGGATTGTTATTGCCCAAACACTAATATAAAAACTAATTTCATTAAGATTAATCGAGTTATTATACCATTTAAAAATAGAATATGCTAAAACATAAATAGTAAATTTTAAAAATAATATTAACCATGTTTTTTTTGAAATTTTTGAAAGTGAATTTTTTTTCTTTGATAGTAAATAAGCTCCAATTAATAAAGAAATTATTCCTACAATTTGTAAAAAATTAAAAGTTTCCCTAAAAAAAATCACATCAATTAATATTGTTGAAATTGAAAATAAATAAATTAAAGATCCAAACCAAGTAATTTCTGCATTTTTTAGTAAATAATCATAGGACAATGAACTTAGTACCCAGATGGTCCCTAATAAAATTAGAGGGGGGGCAAAAAATAATTGAAATTCCCCAAAAATTCCTGTTATAGCACCAATTACAATAAAACTAAAAAATGCTAGATTTCTATAAAAAGAAGCAATTATTGGGTTAATATTTTTTTCGTTATCTACAACAGCTAATTTATCGATTATCGTTTCAATAACTTCTCCTACTACTGAAATTAATATAAATGTGAACCACAACATTATAAATTAATGATTATTGAAAATTTTTCATCCCTTCAAAATCCCCTCAATTTCATTCTCCAACTCGTCCGTAATTTCAACAAAAAACGGTAATTCCACTTCTTTTTTATCAATATTGACGATTACTTTTTGGCCAGATTCGGCGGTAGTTTTGGCTTCGATGAGCATCTGACGGAGCAGATCGACTTGTTCTTTTTTGGTTCCTTCTGGGATTGTGATTATAAAGGGCTTGTCTGAAGTGAGACGCGCCGACGGCGACGTCTTTACATCATCTTTATTGACGAAGATCTCCCCCTTTGCTACTTGGTCTTGGACCGATTTGAGATTCCCGGTCTTAATCTCATCGACAATCATGTTGAGCGTACCATCTCGTTCATTTATTTTTCCTCGAACTCGAATGAAAGCATCTTCATTGAGGGCGGCTTGTGGGATTTTGTCATACACTTGCGGAAAAATAGCCCCTTCGATCTTCCCAGAGGTGTCTTCGATCTCGATGATGGCCATGTTTTTTCCTTTTTTGGTCACGATTTTTCTCACGGAGGTGACGAGTCCGTGGATGGTTCGCTGTTTTCCTTCGTCTTCCTCTTCGGAGAGGTGTCCGATCAGAGAACCGTATTTTTTAAAATACCCCTCCATGCCCTTGAGAGGGTGATCGGAGACGTAGAGTCCCATGCTTTCTTTTTCCCAGGCGAGGATGTCTTCTTTGGTGGCTATCGAGTTTTTAAGCGTAAATTCAATTGCGCTCTCGTCCACCCCTCCGAAAAGCCCCATCTGTCCAGCTTCGGATTGTTCTTCTTGCTCTCGGGCAAATTTGGCTAGATCATCGAGAGAGTCGACGATGGCCTTCCGATCCCCAAATCCGTCAAACGCTCCAGAAAAAGCTAGGGCCTCGAGCGTCTTTTTATTAATCAATTTGGCTGGGAGTCGTTTGGCGAAGTCGGCGAGGGATTTGTAAACTCCATTTTTTTGTCGCTCGAAAATGATCTGATCGACCGTGTCTTCACCGAGTCCTTTGATAGCAGAGAGACCAAATCTGATACTTTTGGATTGGGTTTTATTAATTTTCAATTTACAATTTTCAATTTTCAATGAAGGATCTTTGTCTATTTTTTGTTTTTCGCTTGATTCATGATTCATGATTCGTGATTCTTCTATTTTTAGCTGTTCTTCATCTATTTTCTCCGCAATTACGGTGAAGTGGCTTCCGGATTCGTTTACCGAAGGAGGAAGAACTTCGATTTCCATTGCCGAACATTCATTCATCTCGAGCACGATTCGGTCGGTGTTGTTTCGATCCATGGTCATCATCGCAGCCATGAATTCTACCGGGTAGTTGGCTCGCAGGTAGGCGGTTTCGTACGCGATACGGGCGTAGCAGACCGCGTGAGATCGGTTGAACCCATATCCGGAGAAAGGGACGATGATGTCGTCAAAGATCTTGATAGCGAGTTTTTTGTCATAACCTTTTTTCACAGCTCCATCGATGAAGTGTTCTCGTTCTTTGGCGAGGATAGAGGCGATTTTTTTACCAATCGCTTTCCGGAGGAGGTCAGCCTCTCCCAGTGAAAATCCAGCGAAAACTTGAGCGATTTTGAGCACTTGTTCTTGGTACACGGCGATCCCGTAGGTTTTTTTGAGTAATGGTTCAAGGACTTCGTGGACGTATTTTACGCTTGAGGGTTTGTGTTTTCCTTTGATGTACTCGGGGATGTACTCCATCGGTCCCGGTCGGTAGAGGGCGTTCATCGCGACCAGGTCTTCGAACTCTGTTGGTTTCAGTTCTTTAAGATATCGTCGCATCCCGGCTGATTCGAACTGAAATACTCCGGTCGTCTCTCCATCGGCCATCATCTGGAATACTTTTTCATCGTCGATGGGAATTTCATTGAGATCAATTTCTTTTCCCGTGGTGGCCTTGATATTCGCGATGGCTTTTTCGAGGACGGAGAGGTTTTTTAGCCCCAAGAAGTCCATCTTGAGCAGACCCAGATGTTCGAGCTGTTGGTAGGGGAATTGGGTGATTTTTATCTCTTCGGCGCCTGGGGCCCACTGGATGGGGGTGTGCTTCCTCAGATCATCTGGGGCGATCATGACCGCACAGGCGTGGACGGAAACGTGCCGGACGCAGCCTTCGAGTTTGTGGGCGACGTTGAAGACTTCTTTGAGGTGGGGTTTTGTTTTGAGCAGTGTTTGGAAGTCTGGGACTTCTTTGGCATCGTCCAGACTAAATCCTGGTCGGTTGGGTAGGATTTTGGTCATGGCATTCATTTCTGAAAACTCCACCCCTCGGGCTCGTCCCACATCTTTGAGCGCAGCTTTGGCGGCCAGGGTTCCGAAGGTACAGACTTTTGATACTCGTTCGGTCCCGTACTTCTCCGTCACGTACTGGAGTACCTCATCCCGCCGTTCATCAGAAAAATCGATATCGATATCGGGCATGGAGATTCGTTCTGGATTGAGAAATCGTTCAAAAAGTAGCTCGTATTTGATCGGATCAATGTTTGTGATTTTGAGCAAGTACGCCACTATGGATCCGGCGGCACTCCCACGTCCGGGCCCGACGGCGATTCCGTTATTTTTTGCAAAATTGATGAAGTCCGCCACGATCAAAAAGTAGGCTTCAAATCCCATTTTTCCGATCACCGAGAGTTCATAGTCGAGTCGTTCTTGAGCGGCTTCGAGCCCTGCTGTGTCCAGATGCCCGTATCGAAATTTCATTCCTGCTTCACAATCTTTTCTCAGTTGAGAAGCCGTCGTTTGTCCTTCTTCTACTTCGATCGCGGGGAGAAGGCTTTTGCCAAACTCCATCTGAAAGTCTATCAATTCAGCAATTTTGAGCGTGTTTTCTCGAGCTTGCTCGAGTGTTTCTGCGGGAATGTCTTCGAAAGATTTAAACCAGTTTTTCTCCGCCAGCTTCATCCGGCCTGGGTCGTTCAGGTTTTCATTTTTTCCGATGCAGATGAGGGTGTCACAGGCTTCTTCGTCCTCCGCATTGATGTATCGAGCATCAGATGTGATGACCAGTGGTGTGTTGTGTTTTTGAGAGAGGGCTAGATTAAATTTATTGAGATTCATCTGTTCCTTAAAAGTCCGTGCGACGAGCTCCAGATATACATTTTCTGGTCCAAAAACTCCCTGAAGTCGTTGATAAATTGATTCCGCTTGCTCCGTGGTGCCATCACGAAGTGCTCGTCCCATGAGACTCCCACTGGATCCGGAGAGGACAATGAGGCCTTCTTTATTCTCCTCGAGGAGCTCCCAGTCCGCACGGGGTTTGTAATAAAATCCCTCTAAATAGGACAGAGAAATAATTTTGAGCAGGTTTTCAAACCCTTTTTGATTTTTTGCCAGGACGACGATGTGTCCTTCTCGACCATCGATCCCGGCTCTTCGTTCAAACCGAGAGTCTTTGGCTACGGATATTTCAGCACCGAGGATGGGTTTAATATTGCCTGTTTTTTCAGCGGCTTCGTAGAACTCCACGAGTCCATATCCCGCTCCAGTATCGGTCAGAGCGACCGCAGGAGATTCTAGTTCTTTGGCTTTTTTGAGAATGTCTTTTGGCACAGCAGAAGCGCCGAGAATAGAATAAAAAGAGTGCGTGTGGAGATTGACGAAGGGTTTGCTCATAACGGTGAGATTGTAGAAAATATGGGAGTTTTATCAATTTTTTTTGAGGAAATAAAACTGTTTTGACTTTTTTTGGATTTTAATTATTTTGTTTTTATGGAAAATGAAGTTGAGATCAGAAAAAAAATGAAAAATTTCAGTGAAATGGATGTTCTATTTCCAACCACAAAAGGCGTGAATTTGTCTCTTTTTCTTTGGGGGCTTTGCGAAGGAACTCCTGCAGAAAGAGTGAAAAAATGTTTGGTAGTAAGTCAGGTGTTTGAAGAAAGGCAAGCAGTTGTAAATGGGATCCCTAAAGAATTAAGAGAAAGATTTTTTTCTCCTGAAGAAGAACAGATTTTTGAATGGTCTTGTGAAGGGATTTCTCCTACAGATCAAGCTGAAAGGTTGGGTTTACGTGATTGGCATGAAGTAGTTCGGATGAAAAATTCAATCAAAAGGAAAAGAAAATATTTGTGGGATAGAGATATTCGGGGGGTCTTATCAGAAATTGATAAGTTGTTATTAGAGAAGTTAGATGCTTATCATGCTGGTAAAATTTTGGGAAACTTAATTATTCTTCCAAGAGAAGAAATAAAACAAAAAATCCCTACAATTACAGATGTAGAAATAGATACTTTGAAATCTTTGGAGTCGGTATTTGAGGTGATTGATATTTCAAAAGTTTAAACATGGATAAAGATCAAGGTTTATCTGATGACGATTTACGAGAAGAATTAGAAGAATCTGGTCTTGATCCAGATAAAGCTAATAAGGTTATTAATTGGCTTTCCAATCCTGTTCCTACAGAGGTTTCTGATATAGGATTGAGGATTGCGCGAGCTTTTATGAAGTGGGAAATGCCAGAAGAAAAAGATTTAAACCTTCTCCGATTATATTTGCATGATCCTTTTGAGGAGGAAAAGAAAAATTAAAAATTCTTAAAGCTAAATAAAAAAAATCCCCCGAAATTCGAGGGATTTAATTTGTCATTTGAAATTGACTACGCTGCCGCCATGGCTTCTTCTTCGGCCATGCTGTCAATCACGTTTTCTAGATAAGTTGGATCGTGAGCGTATTCAAACGCCATTTCTTTTGTGATTTTTCCTTCTTTGATAAGTTTAGCGAGAGATTGTTCGAATACGACAGTTTTTCCTGAAGAATCGGTTTGCATCGCATTTGGAATCTGGAAAACTTTGTTTTGTCGGATGAAGTTTTGGATTGCGTAGTTCATGGTGAGAACTTCAGCGGCCAGAGCTCGTCCGTTTCCTTCTTTGTTCAGTACCAATCTCTGTGAGATAATCATGGTGAGCGTAGAAGCGAGTTGAACTTGCACTTGTTCTTGCTCTGCAGAAGGGAAAACATCGATAATTCGAGAAATCGTCTGTGTCGCATCGTTCGTATGAAGGGTTCCAAACACCAAGTGCCCGGTTTCTGCCATCGTGAGGGCCGCAGAGATAGTTTCATAGTCTCGCATTTCTCCGACCATGAGCACATCTGGATCTTCTCGGAGGGCTCCGACGATTCCTTCTTTGAAGTTTTCTACATCTCGACCTACTTGTCGTTGTTGGACGATTCCTTTTCCAGGAGCGAAGATGTACTCCACTGGATCTTCTGTGGTGATCAGGTGGTCAGAATTAGTATTGAGTCGAGTCTGAAGGATTGAAGCCAGGGTTGTTGATTTACCTTGTCCAGTTGGTCCTACTACAAGAACGAGTCCTTGTTTGAGGTTGGTTAGGTCATCTAGCACAAACTGAGGCAGTCCGGTAAAACTAAATTCTGGAATGTTTTTCAAAATCAATCGGAAAGAAACAGAAAGACCATTTCTTTCATAAAAAGCATTTGCACGAAGACGACTTCCGTCTTGTGTATGGGCTAGGAAGTCTACTTGTCTTTTTGTTTGAAGCTCTTTGACCTGTTCAGGTTTTAGAAACTTCGCGATCAGGTTTTGAATTTCCTGAGTTTGGATTGGATTTCCGACGGGTTTGAGCTGCCCATAAATTCGGAAAAACACCGGTTGGCCAGAAGACACGTGGATGTCTGAGGCGTTGTTTTGAAAAGCGTAAGCGACAATTTTTTCAAAATCCATTTTTTTGGTTTTTTTAAGAAATCAGCACATTATAGCAGAGATTAATTCGAAATGCAAGGGAAATTCCCATGTTTTTTAATAGAAAAGGAAAATTTTGTAATTTTTAATTTTTGAATTTTTAAATAATTTCTAAATTCTAATTTTTAAACGAACCAAAATAGTGGCTTTTGATTTAATTGCTTTAAAACAAGAGCTTTAGATTTAAAAATTAAGATTTATTTAAAAATTTGAGTTTAAAAATTAAAAATTCGAAAAAAACTTAAAATGTTTGACTTTCTTTTTGCCGAGTCATAGGATCGGAGTGATTTTTAACCCTCTAAAAAATGGCAACTGCAATAACCAGTGCAAACTTTGATGAAGAAGTACTCAATACTTCTGATGTAGTTTTGATCGATTTTTGGGCGCCGTGGTGTGGTCCCTGCCAGATGCTCCTTCCGATTATCGATGAGTTGTCTTCTGAGATTGGGGATGGGGCCAAGATTTGTAAGATTAATGTGGATGAAGAAGCGGAACTCGCTTCTAAATACGGGGTGATGTCCATCCCAGCCTTGAAATTGTTTAAAAACGGAGAAGTAGTCGAAGAAGCGGTCGGCGTGCAGACGAAAGAACAATTGGTGGAAATGATCGATAAGCACCGATAGGAATACAGAATTGGAAACCAGTCTGTGTTAGTTTAGATTGAAAATCCAAACGTTCTTTTTACCTCTCACATGAAGATTTCGCAGGACAAATGTGGAATTTTAAGCTAGTTTGTGCTAGGTGGGTATCGACCTTCTATTTCTTGAATCTTTCTGGCAATTTCAGCTCTTTTTCCAGCTGAATATTTTTCTGGGTGAGATTGAAGGTGATTCAAAATATATGCTTTCCATCCTTCTGAAATATGAGAGGCTCCTCTTACTAAGGTTTTAAATTCTAGAACTTCCATTTTAAAAATAAATTTATATTAGCAATTCTTGTATAACAAAAAAATACAAAAAGTCAATATTTTATTGACTAAAATGAAAAAATAGTTATTTGTTTTCTGGAATGAAAGAACAAACAGAACTGCCATTGGACGAACCGGTACAAACACTTTCTTTGGAGGATGTGCTTTTTAGATCAAAACTTGTCGATGGAATCCAAGAAATACAAATGGTGAATCCGGGAGTTGAAATTGCTTTATTGGATTTTTTGAGACAGATAAAAAAAATTACTTTTGCGGATTGTCTCAACCGAGATCAATTAAAATTGGAAATAGTGGATGTATTTTATAAAAAAGGATTAGAAGTGAGACAGGCTGTGCGGGTGGTTTGTCCTTTTGTCTGTGATGATGAAGATTATGATATTATCAAAAATTGTTCTCGCAAACGAAAAGCAGATAGATGTTGTAAAGTGAACTTAGTCAAAGGAAACTTAGATTTTCGGGTCAAACGCAACACAAGGAAGATTCATAGTTAGGATAG
>CAYFMH010000032.1:0-17682 GCA_964344165.1 uncultured Candidatus Peribacteria bacterium
CGTGTTATCCTTTCTTATCAGTTCTTTTCTGCTTTTTAATTTCGATATTCGGGTATCTTAATTTTTAATGTTTAAAAATTTGAATTTAGAAATTATTTAAAAATTTGAGTTTAAAAATTTAAAATTTGTTAACTAAAACATTGGTTGACATAAACTTTCAAATCCCTTAGTAAAAAGGTATTCATTATGAAAAGCGCCGCTCTAGCCACCAATATCGCCCTCAAAGAAAAGTCTTTTCGGGGATTTGTAAATCAAGCCCTACACAACCCCTGCACCAAATCTTCACGGATTATCAACGGGTTTATCATTTTTTTGATTATCTTTTCGATCTCGGTGATCCCACTGCACTTTTTTACCGAACCCGCCTGGATCCATGAGCCGCTTTTTCTCTTTGACCGTATTGTAGTGACGATTTTTACACTGGAATACATCCTCCGCATCTGGTCGGCCAGGAAGCCAATCCGATACATCACATCCTGGTGGGGAATCATCGACCTAATTGCTATCTTGCCTTTTTACCTGGCACGATTTGATCTTTTTACGGCCCCAGAGATATTTTTGCTTCTCCGAATCTTTCGTCTCCTCAAACTCGGCCGCGCCTACGAAATGGAACGCCTTGCTATCGCCAACTGTGCCGAAGGCTCCCATGGAGAATTCCATGTGATTCCGGGAGAAAAAATAGAACGCGTCGTCCAAAAACATCCTTTGGTTCTTTTGGCTAATCTCATACTTCCACTCTTTTTAACTTCTGCTGGACTCCTGATCATTGTCTTTTTCCCAGAAAGTATGTTGGGGATTTCTATCGCTATACTTTTTTTCTTCTTCGCCGTGGTGTTTTTTATCAAAGCTTGGCTCGACTACAACTATGACGTCATCTACATCACCAACCAACGAGTTATTTTCCAAAATCGAGAACTTTTTGGATCGATTACAGATGAAGTCTCTTACGAATCCATCACCAATGTCGTCCCAAACAACATCGGTCTCTGGCACTGGCTCTTTGGTTTTGGAGATATCAAGGTCGAAACCCCTGCTCCGGGAAAAGCTGGTGTGTTAACTTTTGAAAATGCTCCCAACCCTCACGAAGTAGTCCGCCACATCTCGCATAACCGTCAACTCACATTTCAGGCAAAAGCTTCTCGTGCTGAACTTATCGCCAAAAGTAAAGAAGAAGAAATAGAAAAACTAAAAGCCAGTCAGGCCCCAGATCAAACGCTGGAGTAATACAAGTTTTATTAAAAAATAAGAAGATGGTATATAGTAGATGGTATATGGGGTATAAATTAGGAAATAAAAAAAAGTTTCAGAGATTCCCATATACCACATACGACATACCAATCCCTTCTTACTGTACTACATAAACCACATGCGTCTCGACAAATGGATCTGGGCTGTACAAATGGTAAAATCGCGAACCCAAGCGATTGATTTTTGTAAATCAGGAAAGGTAAAAGTAAATGGAGAAAATGGAAAACCCGCCAAAGACATAAAAATCGATGATCTCATTGAAATAAAAACGAGAGACTGGATCAAAAAATACAAAGTCACCGGATTCCTCGAAAAAAGGGCTAGTGTCGAAATCGCTGCCAAAAATTATGAAGACCTGTCCCCTACCGAACAACCTCAAAACCTCGCCATCACGGCAGAAGCCAAAGTCGGCGTAAGACTGAGGGAGGCTGGACGACCGACAAAGAAGGAAAGGCGGGAGATCGAGAAGTTTTTGGATTGCGATTGACTTTTTTCATAAAAACAATTAAAAGGGATTTGTTTTTTAAATGACAACATTAAACTTCGTTCCCGGCGATGGAGGGTTTTCTCTCGATGAAAATGAAATAAACCAAGCCAGGAGAGTACAACGCAGTGAAACATTGGAAACTGTCTATAGAATAAAAAAAGAAGTTTTTAGGGGGGCTGAAGCAAGTAAACTTACAATGGCCGACCATAGAATATGTACAATAGATTTTTTTAAATCATTTTTTCCGAACAATCCTATTGCTAAAATCTCTAGAGAAGACCCCGATGCAATTGAAAAATTCATTGATCAAAGCTCAAGAATTTTAACTCGCTATACAATTGAAACAAATGATCAAAGAGGTGAATTTGTGGCAGGACTACACGCAATAAAATTAAGTTTCCATGGTGCTCCTATTCCTTCTCTTTCTTTTATGTATCTTGGACAACGCCCTTCAAAAATCTTAAATCCTGAAAAATTATTGTCAGTAATAAATGCTATTTCCAAAACACACCAATGCATGTTTATTTACATGATAAGAGCAGGTGTTCCTGATGATTGGCTAGATACAAAAATTCTTGAACAAAATGGATTTCAATTCTCAGTTTCAGAATGGTTAAAAGGAGATAGGCCTGTATTCCATGGAATAAAACTTTTAGATGATTTTGATCCAACAAAAACTCTTTTGCCGGAGCAGGTCTCTGACCTGGTTCGAAATGTTTCTGGCATCACAACAACAAAAACGTCTTGATTCAATTTATAAAATTGAATCTGCTTTTTGTTTAATCCCTACAACCTACCACTTACAACTTCCCACCTTATTTCACCATCTTCGCCAAAAACCCCCCCGTATAACTCTTCTTGTTTTTTGCTAATTCCTCCGGAGAACCAACTCCTACGACTGTCCCTCCTCCATCACCTCCCTCTGGCCCCATATCGATCAAGCAATCACAAGATTTGATTACGTCCAAGTTATGCTCAATCACAATTACGGAGTTACCTTTGTCGACCAACTGCTGCAACACATCCAAGAGTTTTTTGACATCAGAAAAATGGAGCCCCGTCGTCGGCTCATCCAGGACGTAAATAGTTTGTCCGGTGGATTTTTTCATCAGCTCCGTCGCGAGCTTCACCCGCTGTGCCTCCCCTCCAGACAGTGTTGTTGCACTCTGTCCCAAGTGAATATAACCCAACCCTACTTCCACCATCGCATTGAGCTTGTGAGCAATGTTTGGAAAGTTCTCAAAAAAAGCTAACCCTTCTTCCACTGTCATCTCCAGCACATCCGCGATAGATTTGCCTCGATAGGTCACTTCTCGGGTTTCTTCATTATATCTTTGGCCCTTACATACCTCACAAGGCACAAATACATCCGGAAGGAAGTGCATCTCAATTTTTTTGGTTCCATCACCAGAACAAGCTTCACATCGGCCTCCTTTTACGTTGAAGGAGAAACGACCAGAATTGTATCCCCGGATCCGAGCCTCCGTCGTCCCCGCAAAAACTTCCCGAATGTCGGTAAAAACCGTCGTATACGTCGCTGGATTGGATCGGGGCGTCCGTCCAATGGCCGACTGATCAATAGAAATCAGTTTATCAAGTTGATCCACTCCTTCGATTTTTTCATGTTTTCCGGGATTTTTTTGGGCTCGATTGAGGTCACGAGCCAAGGACGGAACCAAGATTTTATTGATCAGAGAACTTTTTCCAGATCCAGAAACCCCGGTCACCCCAAGGAAAACTCCTAGAGGAATATCCGCATCTACTTTTTTCAAGTTATTTTCTTCTGCTGCAATGATCTTTAATGTTCCGGTTGGTTTTCGACGGACCTTTGGCACCCGGATTTCCTCTCGCCCAAAAAGGAAATTAGCCGTTTCTGTTTCTTGCTTTTCCATGGGTTTTAACCCTCCAGAAAAAACTAACTCCCCTCCATGAGCTCCTGCTTTTGGACCAATTTCTACAATATAATCTGCCGCTCGCATAGTTTCTTCATCATGTTCTACGACCAGGACCGTGTTTCCGAGGTCCCGAAGGTGTTTTAAAGTTTCAATCAATTTACCATTGTCCCGCTGATGAAGCCCGATTGATGGCTCATCGAGGACATAGAGAACTCCCTGCAATTGTGATCCAATTTGTGTCGCCAAACGAATACGCTGAGCTTCTCCTCCTGATAAAGTGTTAGCCGCCCGAGAAAGAGAAAGATAAGAAAGCCCTACTTTTTCAAGAAAACCTAATCGTTCAGAAATCTCTTTTTGGATCGGTTTGAGAATCGCCTGATTTTCATCAGGTATTTTTAGTCCCAAAATCCATTCTTTTGCCTGAGAAACAGACAACCCAGTAATATCTGAGATAGATTTATCATTGATCAACACATTTCGCGCATAAATATTGAGTCGGGCTCCACCACATTCTTTACACGGGGTTTCGATCATAAACTCCGAGAGTTTTTTTCTGACAAAATCCGAGTCACTTTCGTTGTACCGTCGCTCAGTCTGAGTCACCACTCCTTCGAAGGTGGATTCGGTCACTCGTCCTCGCAGTGTCCCCCGAAGTTTTACTTCAAAACGCTCATTCCCAAATCCTTCAAAGATTTTTTCCAAGACTTCTTTTTTGACTTTTCCGAGCGGCTCATCAATTGTAAATCCATATTTTTTCCCAATCGCTTCAAGCAAAGAATAATACCAATTCTGTGTATTGGTCCCCATCGACATCCACGGCAAGATCCCTCCTTCTGCAATAGAAAGGTTGGAGTTTATGGCTGTTCTGCGGTTTAATTCCAAACGATATCCCAGTCCATGACAAGATTTGCAAGCGCCATGAGGAGAGTTAAAAGAAAAGATCCGAGGTTCAATCGGCGGAAAAGAAAAACCCGTCTCCGGATCCGCAAGGTGCTCTGAAAAAAGAAAATCCTTTTTTTCATCTACGTTGTGAACAATCATAATCCCTTCTCCAAATTTTAAAGCGGTTTCTATCGAATCAAGCATTCTGAGGCGTTCATCGTTTTTTTCTTCGACTTCTTGGCCGGATTTCAGCTCTACTACTTTTTTGGCATAATCTTTTTTTACTAAACGATCTACTACAATCTCAATATCATGTTTTTTATTTGGATCTAGTTCTACCTCTTCGTTGACGGTGTAAATGTAACCATCTACTCGAAACCGAACAAACCCGGCTTTTTTAATCTTATTGATCACATCGATATGTTCTCCCTTTTTTCCTCGAACCAGCGGTGCTAAAATCATAAACTTGGTATCATCTTCCCATTTTTGGAGAGAATCAAGGATCTGTCCAGGAGATTGTTTTTCCATCTTTTTCCCCGTTTTTGGATTGACCGGCGTTCCGATTTTGGAAAAAAGCAATCGCAAATAATCATACACCTCAGTCGCCGTTCCCACGGTCGAACGTGGATTTCGAGGGGCCGTTTTTTGGTCGATAGAAATCGCCGGGGAGAGTCCCTCGATGGATTCTACTTCTGGTTTTTCTTGGAGTTGGAGAAATTGCCGAGCATAGGTAGATAGAGACTCCACATATCGCCGTTGCCCCTCTGCATAGATCGTATCAAACGCCAGACTAGACTTCCCCGATCCGGAGACTCCCGTCACCACAGTCAATTTGTCCCGAGGAATCTCTACATCGACATCCTTGAGATTGTGCATACGAGCGCCGCGAACGATAATTTTGTCAGACATAAGATTAATTAAAAAGAAATCTAAAAAATTTCTAATTTTCAATTTTCAATTTTCAAACAATTCTCAATTTTTAATTTTTAAACCTTTAAAGAATTAGAAATTGGATATTGAATATTGTTTAGAAATTAGAAATTAGAAATTGAAAATTTGTACAAACACCTTCAAAGTTCTTCGACGCTAGCGATTTAGTTGCTTTCTGTCAATAGTTTTGCTATAATAATCCGATTAATTTTTAAAATTCATGAAAAATCCAAAAAACACCCCCGAAACAACTTCAGAAACCATCTCTGATATTGATCAAGGAATTGAGACCAAGGAGACTCACGAACCCAAAGCAAAAGAAACGTTTTATAAAGGAGGAACAGAAGTAACAAAAACTGAACACGAAACGCGCCAAAGAACTGCAGAATTAGCCAAATCTATTGAAAAAAAAACACAAACAAATTCAGTCCCAAACAAACAAACTCTAACGGATAAACTTTTAACAGAAGCTAAAAAAGCGGCAGCTTCTCGATTAAATCCAGATACTAGCAAACATGAACAACTTTTTGCTGAACTTAACGATATTGTGGGAGGCTTAGATCATTTTGGCCCAAATCGAACCTGCACAACCTGGCAATCCTTAAATGCCTAGTTTTTTAATTGATCATTGTTAATTCCTAATTTGTAATTGAATAAAATGCCTGGTATAGCAGTCGGTGGCGGTCTCAGTCCTCAAGAAGAGGTCGAAAAAAAAGAAGTAAAAGAGATTGGATCAAATCCCGATCTCGAAGATGAAGAGATTGCCCAACAAACCTACCAAGACCACAGCATGGGTGGATCTGGAAAAAACCCCACTCAGATCAGCATGCGAGCAGGACCAATGGATTGGGCTGATGCGATCAAATATGCTCGGGACCTCAGAGAGAGCGGACACAGTGATTGGCGACTTCCAACCATTGAAGAGTTGGCTACTTTTGTAAATCTCCTTGATGACGACCACTACCACTGGACGAGATCCATCCGAGACGATAATCTGGGAACCTGGATTGCCATTCGATTATCCGATGGAAACTGGTATTCCAGCCATTACTACAACGACTGTTTTGTTCGTTGTGTCAGATAGTTATTTTTTTTAGCAAAAAATTCTTTTCTTTTTTTTAAAAAGGATTATTCTTCATGTGTAAAAAAATAAATTCTTCTTTATTGGCTTAAATAAGCGTAATAAAGAAGAGTAAAATAAAAGCTAAGAAAAAATAAAAATGACTCCAGACGAACCAATACAAAATCCGGATTCTCCGACAGAAGTAAATCCTGCTGCAGGTCCTACTGAAACTCCTCCTGCAGAAGCTGAACCTCCAAAAAAAGAAGAGGCAAAAGCTGGTAAGAAAGAAAAAAAAGGAGATAAAAAGGAAACATCCGACTCCGCCAAGGCTTCGCCGGACAAGAAAGAAGAATCTCCAGAAGATAAAAAGAAAGAAGCACTTGCGGCTCGAAAAAAGCTGCCATTTTGGCTCGTAGCTCTCAAACAAGGATCTATTGTTTTCACCATTGTAACCTTGTCAGTATTTTTTGCCTTGGTTGCAGCCCTCGACAAGAGCAATCAATACCTTTCTCTGTTTGGGATGGAAGAAAACACCTATCTCAAACATAAGAGGTTGAAGGCTAAAAAAGACCAAGTAGATCAAGAACTTCTTAAGCTTTCTTTTAAGATCAGTGAGCTGCAAGATCGCTTAAAAAATCGTGAATTCTTTGTTCACCGTAAAGAAGTAAAAGAAATTAAAGATAATCGATTAACCTGGGTGGACCGAATCGATGATGAAGGAAAACAAGTTTTTGGAATACTCGATAGCGTCGAACGAATGAAAGATTACTTCAACTCTGCTCGTTATGAAAACCCGATCTTAGCTGGAAATCAAATAAAAATGGAAAAAATGTCCGCTAACCGAAAAAAAGCGAATTTTAGTATTATTGGAAAAAATATCTTTGGAAAAATTTTCTTCTTAAATGCTGAGTTTACAGAAATGGTAAATTCATTTCCTTTCTTTAAAAATGGAGAAATTAAAAGCTACACCCGTAAACCAACCAAAAGTGGTGACGATGAAATGAACTTTGCATTAAGCGTAGAGATTCAAAAACCAAACGAAGAAGATCCTTTTGATGTAAGACTCACCGAATACACTTCTTGGCTAGCAGCAGAATCCACATTTCAAGAAGAATCTAATAAAAAACCAAAAAAACGTGGCCTTTCACCCAAAAAATCCAAAAAATAAATCTAACCTAAATTAAAAAATGGACCTTTTTAAAGATTCGTTATCAGCACCTCTTTCTCGTCAAGAACGAAAAAGGAGGAATCCAGTCCCCTGGATTGCCTTATTCATTTTTTCTGTACTTGTGTTGATAGGATTAGTCGCTCCGAGAGCAATGGAGTGGTACATCAAAAAACAGGAAGTAAGATCGATGGAATCTCAATTATCGTTAAAAGAACGTGAATTAGAAACTAAAAAACTAGAACACAACAATCTAAAAATTGAGTTTGAAGAACAATCAAAACCTTATTTAGTCCGAGAATCTCAAATATTTCCAAAAATAGTAGACACAGCAAAAGTTGCCAAGATTTTGGAAATTTATTCTCTTCAGCTAGAAGTTCTCGATACTTCTGATCGCGATTCTCGCTTCAAGGTAGAAAGTATTAGTTTTGGGGCACGAAAAAAAGAAAAAGGAGAAAACTACACATATATTGATAGTAAACTCAGCTTCTCTACTGATAAAGAAAATCTAGGAGAATTTATCTGGTTCCTTCAGACAGGACTTATTTCTGAAAGATTTACAGAAGGAAAAGAATCCGGAATTATTGACACCGCTGACTTTAAGTTTTTGGAAGACAACCTTCTTCCGCTTATACACATAGATTCTATTGCTGTTGCTGAAGATCGTCGCGACAAAAGCTTGTTCAATGTTCAAATGAAATTAAAAATCTTTTCTCAGTTAGCTAAACTTTAAAAAAATGACAAAAAAAGCAGACGAAATATTAAAGAAGTTAAAAGATGCCGTAATTGCTGGAGCCATTCCAGAAATTTTAGAGCATACTTTTGCTCTCTCTCTAGAAGAAGATTCTTCTGATATTCATATTGAGCCCCGAAGAAATATCGTCCAAATACGAATGCGTATCGATGGTCGACTCCGAGTGATGGTAGAGTATCCATTTAATGTTCATGCGGGAGTGGTATCAAAGATAAAGTTGATGTCTAACCTTAAAATTGATGAATCTCGAATTCCTCAAGATGGACGTATTTCTACTTTTGTTGGAGAAAAAGAAGTAGATCTGCGTATATCAACCCTCCCAACAGTAAATGAAGAAAAAGTGGTGATGCGTGTTTTGGATAAATCAAAAAAGATTCCGACCTTAGAAGAACTAGGATTGGAAGGAAGTAGTTTTGAACAATTCCAAAAGGCTATTTCTCTTCCAAATGGAATTATTCTCACTTCTGGACCAACAGGGTCAGGAAAAACAACCACCCTGTATTCTGCAATGAATAAACTCAACTCTGTTGATATAAATATTCTCACCCTGGAAGATCCAGTTGAAAACCAAATGGAAGGACTCAACCAGAGTCAGATGAAGCCAATGATTGGATACAGCTTTGCGACTGGACTGAGAACCGCTCTCCGTCAGGATCCAGATATTATCATGGTAGGGGAGATCCGTGATAAAGAAACGATTGATGTTGCCGTAGAAGCAAGTTTGACGGGGCACTTGGTGTTATCTACGATCCACACGAATTCGGCTGTAGAAACGATTACTCGTATCCTCAATATGCAGGTGCCAGACTTCTTGGTAACGGCATCGGTCAACTGTATCATTGCTCAAAGGTTGGCACGAAAACTCTGCCAAAAATGTAAAAACCCGGCTCCTCCAAGTCTGGATGCCAATAAAAAAATACAAGAAGCCTTTACGATTTTCAAACCTTATCGAGGGCTTGATATGAGTCTTTTTAATAACCCAATTCTCTACGAAGCAAATGACGGAGGATGTAAAGAATGTGAGGGGCAGGGGTACAGAGGACGAGTCGGAATATTTGAAGTTATGTTATTGGGAGACAAACTAAAAAAAGCTATTTTGGATCAAATGCCATCAAGCGAGTTACAAAGAGTCGCTCAAAAAGAAGGAATGGTTACCCTCGAACAAGATGGTTTAATCAAAGCCCTCAATGGTGTTACTTCTCTGACTGAAGTTTATAAACTCGTAAAAAACTAAAAAAAACAGAAACACTGATAATCACAGATTCCACTGATGACACAGATTAAAAAAATTACCCCCTAATACCCTTTCTAAAAACTAAGAACTAAAAACTAACAACTAAATTCAAATGTATTTCCCTCCTCCACCCGGCGGCCCAACACCAGAAGGCCAAGCCCCTGGGCAATCAACAGAAGAATTACTCCTTGATATCGCTGCTGAATCAGAATCGAGCAATAAAAAAAAGGTTAAAAAACAAATCCCATTGACTGTGCAGGGAATTTATAAAGCTATAGATGATTGGCTTATTTCCACCTCAACAATTACTACAAAGGAAAAACTACTCTTTTTTCAATTACTCGGATCAATGATCAACGCAGGGCTACCAATTATGGATAGCTTGGATTTGCTCAACAAAGAAACAAAAAATCTCAAACTCCAACGAGTTATTACAGACTTAAAACGCCACATTGAATCAGGAGAAAGCCTCGCCACAGCCATGCGTAGAAACGATGATGTTTTTGATGATGCTACTTGTGCGGTAGTCGAAGCCGGAGAAAAATCAGGAAAACTTAATGAGATTCTCAAAGAACTGGTTTCACAATACGAACGGCTGCATAAAATCAAAGAGCAAGTGAAATCCGTCATGACTTATCCGGTAGTGGTGGTCGTGGTTATTATTCTTTTGACTGTCGTGATCATGATCTTTGTTGTCCCAAAACTTCAGGATCTTTTTGGAGATGTAGGAAACCTCCCGGCCCCAACGCAAATTCTTATAACCGCTAGTAACTTTGTTATTTATAAATGGTGGATATTATTTCCTTCCATTATTGGGGTGATATTTGCCTTTTTGGCCTGGAAAAGTTCTCCGGGTGGGAAAAGACAATGGGGAGATCTCATCCTTACGATTCCAATCGTTAATGGAATCCTAAGAGACATGATTCTCAGTCGAGTGACTCGAATCTTTGGATTTCTTATCTCGGCAGGAGTGCCAATCATGGATAGTCTCAAGATTGCTGCTCATATTGCAGAAAACCAAGCCTATCAGGAAAAACTTCTCCTTGCCGCCGACGATCTGTCGAAGGGGATCTTGATCGCTGAAAACATTTCCGATGACCCGAAGCTTTTCCCAACAATGTTAGTAAACATGATGGCGATCGGAGAAAAAACCGCCTCACTTGATTCAGTAATGGAAAAAGTGGCAGGGTTTTATGATGATCAGCTAGAACGAAGCATCAAACGACTCTCAGAAATCATGGAACCAATTATCTTGATGTTTATTGCAGCCGGAGCGATCTTTATGATCCTAGCGATCTATCTACCGATCCTGAAGATGAATGATACGATTATGGGGTAATTCTGATTGCAGAACGTAGAATTTAGAATGTAGATTTTTTCTTTGTTTTTTGGTGGTAAAAAATTTATACTTCATAATTCTGCATTCATCATTATTTATTATTCATTACTGTGTAACCTCGTCCCTCTCCGCACTAACTTCCGATTGAGATCCAACCCCTCGAAGTCACATCCCTCATCTATCACAGACTGAGATATGATGCAGTTTCGCAGCTTCACACCCGGATAAATAATCGAATCATGAATTCGGCAATTTTTTACCTCTGTTTCATCTCCAATAAAAACCTTTCCAGAAAAAATATTTCCTTCATTTTGAATTTTGCATTTTGAATTTTGCATTATTTTATTCTCTTCTTTCTGTAATCTTTTGTGCGCTTCGAGATAAGTCTCAAAACTCCCCACATCAAACCACTCCCCCCCAACCGGTACAGCCAGGAGTTTTTTCCCTTTGGCTAAAAATTCGGTAAAAACGCCCCCCAGACTGTCAGCCTCACGACGCGCAAAATCATGCAAAATCGGCAATAATTCTTTTCCTACCCCAAAAAATCCTGTCGAAACCAGCTTCGACTTCGGATGCTCCGGCTTTTCTTCAAAACCTTTAATGACAAACTCACTTTTATTCTCTAGTTCCGCATTCCGCGTTCCGAAATCCGAAATTTCGATCACTCCAAACTTCCGCGCCTCATACTCGTCCTCCACCTCCCGCACCGCCACTTTCGCCTCATTAGAACCAGGAAAAAGTTGGGTTATCTGCAACTCTGGAAGCAAATTATCCCCTGCCACAATCAACACATCCTCTTCTATCTGAAAATGTTGCAATACCATTGAAACCGCTCCCACGGCCCCTAGCTTTTCTTTGTCCGAGTGCGCATCTTCACAAAAAATCTGCACTTCTGATCTTTCTAATTTCTGTAATTCCTTCTGAAAATCAGACTCAAACTTCTTATTCGTAAGCAAAATCGTCTCGAAATCCTTCGGGATTTTTTTGAGAATATGAGCCAAGATCGTCTGACCATCGAGGAGAAGAAGCGGTTTCGCCCGATTCTCCGTCAACGGCCACAACCGCGTCGCAAATCCTCCAGCCAGAATTAGAACTTTCATCAAAAAATAATATAAAAACAAAAAAACAAAAAACAAATTTTATGTTTTCCTAAATTTTTAATTTTGCTTTTTGAATTTTGAATTACTCCTCGGAGAGGAGCCGATACATCTCCCGAGCCCGATCCTCATCCACCTTTTCAATCGCAAATCCCACATGCACCAGCACCCACTCCCCTTTTTTGGCAGAAATAAAGGAAATATTGGCTTCTTTCTTGACCCCACCATAATCCACCACAGCGATCTCTCCATTGATCGACTCGATCTGTCCGGGATAAGCTAAACACATTTTAATTTAGTTGTTAGTTTTTAGAAAGACATTAGGAATTAAGTTTTTTTAATCTGTGTAATCAGTGCCTGTTCGCCGACCTGTCCTACGACTTGTCCGCCGTGGCTTTAGCGAAGGGGGAGAATCTGCGATCATCAGTGTTTCAACGCCTCTCTCTAACCAACGTAAAAAGCGTCTTCATCTTTTCTTCCTTCTCCCCGATGTTCTACTCCTTCACGAGGTCCACTACTTACACTCTCTCGCTCCACCAGTGTTTCAGCCATTAACTCAAATGTCTTAGATCTTAGCCAAGCCATTCTAAGTTTTCTATAAAATTTAACCGCTTTTTCAAATTTTTCGGCATCCAAAGCCGGGTTGTTATTTTGAGCAAAGGCATCTTTTAAAATCTTTTTAGCTTCCAGTACTTTTTCCTCAGGAGTAAGTGAATCAAGCTCAACTGTAGTATTTTTTAGAAATTCTGTGATCAACTCCTCGATAAATGGTCTATTGAAATTAGGATGAGTTAAAAAATATTTCATCCACTCCGCCCCACTCTCATCAAATACCACCTCAATTTCGGCTTCTTTTTTTGTACGAAGTGCATCCTCTTCTGCACCCTGTCTCATCAAAAGATTTCGATTCAATACATAGAGCATAATTTCTTTGAGCATAATTTCTTTTAACCAATCAGCGACTGACAATCTTTGACAAATCATCCAAGTTTCTCTTTCATCCTGAAGTCTATCACATTGCTTCAATCTTTTTTCTTGAAAACTTTTGCACTGTTTTAATCTTTTCCCTAGTCGAATTAATTCTCCTCTTTCTTCTTCTGAAAATGCTGCCTCTCTTTTTTCCTCATAAGGACGGGTAACTCTCTTCACTTCTTCCTCCAAAAAAAGTTTAAGAGCCTCTATCCCACCTTCTCCTTTATAACCATTTCTTACATTTTTTAAAAAAGCTAAGCGTTTCGCCCGACGAAATTTTGCCTCAATTTTTGGAATCTCTGCTGGAGGCACTATTCCTTCACTATCTTTTTTTAACTCATCAATTTCTGATTGAGAAATTCCTGGGGGAGAACCAAATCCTTCACAAACTTCTAGTTTTTCCAAAACAGTCAGATCTGCCGAAGCTTTTTTAAATTCCGCATCACTTTGTGTTTCCAACAAAGGCTTTAGCTCATCAAATCGAGCTCGCTGAAGCGGTGTTAATTTTTTTAAATATTCTGGACCATCTATTTCCATTTTTGTAGCTATGTGGCTCAAATAAGTACGAAGTACATTCCTCACATCCTGAATAGAAAAAGCCGCATCAAGGGAGGACTCAAATAAATTAACTGAATCCCCTAAAAAAGGCCCCAATCGTTTCTTCCCTGTTTCTCTCAAAAATTTCAAATTATTAATTCTAACAATAGCTCGAAAAGCAAACTCCATCTGAAAAGCCAAGATAGGATCTTCAATCCCTTTTAATTCTTCAGGAACAGGCTCCTCTGGGGGCACTGGTTCTCTCCTCCTTTCTAGGAGTGTTTGTACTGAAGCTGGTGAAACAGCATCCATTTTTTTGTTTTCTTCCGATTTATTTTAAAAAACACAATATTAAAATCAAACTTTTTATATCATCTTCCCTATTCCCTAATCACTGCCCGCTGATTATCACTTCCTTCAAAACAATCTGATCCCCCTCCACGATATCTGGCATTGACGCCGCACATGCCGGACATTCATAAATATTATGATCGTGCATCTGCTGCAAAATTTTTGGCTCCCCAATAAAACCACATTTACATTTGACCTTTGACTTTTGAGCTTTTACCTTAACCTCCCACTCCGTCATCTTCTCCAACACTTCCCGCATCTCCCCAGCTGGCAGGTGTGCCAGGTCTCCAACCTCCACTACAATAGCCAAAACTTCCCCCTGCGCCTGAGCCTCTCGGATAATTTGCTGAGCAATCGATTGTTCGTGCATCAGGTAAAAAATTTATCAATTAATAACTGCGCTTCTTCTAGAAGCTGATATTCCACCACTTCTACTCCCGGACATCCTCCGATCATCCCAGAGAGTCTTTTCCCATCCTGTGGACGATAGAGACAAAGAATCTTCTTTTTTTTCTGGTAGGCCATCGCAATCTCATATCCGACCCCCAGACTCGGACTAGTAACCTCCGCAATCATCACATCCGCAGCTTCCAACCACTCGAGATCTCGATCATGAATTGCTCGGTCGGTAATTTGTTTTTCTCCAGTAGGGAGCAGGTCTTTATTCCCTACATGCTCGGTCAGAACTTCTCCATGTTTTTTTAGATAATTGATCAGATCGATGTACAAATCCACATCATCTCGGCCCCCTCTGATCGATCCCGCAAAGTAAATTTTCATAACAAAATTATAAAAAACATAAATACAAAAAACAAAAATTTAAATTTTTTGACGACAAAAAAATAAAGGAATAAATTTCACTAAGTTTTAATAATTCTTAATTTTTAACAAAATGAATCAAGATCTAGATAAAAAAGACAGAACCGATGTTCACTCAGATGAAAGACAAGCTGAAACTATGGGAGCAGAAGAAGCAGATGCCTTGGCAGAAGAGATAAGCCGATAGAACTGATGACGAAATAAGACAAACTTGTCCTCATTCATCAGCACTTATGCCTCATGTCGTTCGAGGAGGAACACCTCTTTATTATGATATTTAAAAAAGATCATACTTTTTACACAAGATTTTTAATAATTTTTTGACAAATTTTTTTTGTTAAATAATTTCCCGATCAAATTTAAAGAGAATGGGAAATATACATGTGCCGTTTTGGAACTCTGACCAAAGAAAAATGGATCCTCATAAATCATCGAGAGCTAGAAACTACCAGTGGAAGAAAATGGCTCGAAAAACAACTAGGAAGGACTATTCAGTGGACCCAACCTGCTAAAGACGAGGTTGAAGTTATTCTTACTGCTGAATAAATTAATGGTGGGCTGACTGAGGTTCGAACCCAGGCCCAATCCCGATAAATCTTTTGATAGACAATGTCCGAGCAAAAAAATGTGAGTGGTGGATCCGCCGGGGCTCGAACCCGGGACCAATTGCTTAAGAGGCAACTGCTCTACCAACTGAGCTACAGATCCTATATTTTTTGAACCGGGACTGCTCTATCAACTGGAGCTATCAGCCCATTATCGATTCTACTTTCTGGAAAGTGCAAAAACTGTAAGAAAAAAGCTAGGAAAATCAAATTTTCTATTTTTAATTTTATTAATTTATCATTCGTCACCTGTCCGCCGAAGTTACTAATTTAATTTTGAAATAAACGAAGGCTGATAGATTGAAACCTCATGCACCCTGATCCCCCACGCTCCAGCCTGAATCGCAATCTTCGCCGCTTCGAGATTTGAGGCTGATTCAAATCGTTTTTCCCCCAAAAATCGCTTTTTAGAGTGGCCGATCAGTACTTTTTCATCAGGAACTAAACTTGGAAATTTCAATAATTCCCAGTTCAGTTCCATCGTTTTTCCAAATCCAATCCCCGGATCAAGGATTATTTTTTCAGCCGGAATTCCAGCTATTAAAAGTTCTTCCTTTCTGGAAAAAAGATCATCACGAACTTGATTTATTGAATCAATTTTTTGTTCATGAACAATATTTATATTCTTTCCAGGGAAGTGATTAACGATACAGAGTGGTTGAAATTGGACCGCCATCTCGATCATCCGAGGATCCTGAAAACCAGACACATCATTGAGAACTCCGCTTCCCCCCCCTGCGTCCTCTCTTCCTCTCCCCTTATAAAGGGGAGACACTCTTGATTTATTTGGACAGAGGGGTTGAGAGGCCTTGAAACCATCAGAAATACACTCATTTCCATCCAATTCCTCAGAAAGGCTCTGAACCAACTCCAAAAACCTCTCCGCCGTCTGCCAATTTTTCGTATCCAGCGAAATTCGCCCCGGATACTTCTCAAGCAAAATTTCTATCACTCCTCGCACTCGCTCCCATTCTTCTTTCCATTCAATCTCCTCCGCCCCCGGTCGAGTACTCTGCCCCCCCACATCTACATAATCCGCTGCATCGAAGAACAATTGCTCCGCCTGAGCCATAGCCACCTCCAGATCAAAAAACTTCCCCCCATCCGAAAAAGAATCCGGGGTCACATTGAGAATTCCAAAAATTTTAATTTTATCTTTCACAAGAAAATTTTAATTAATTTTTTAAGCTGGTCGAATATCTGAACTCAATGCCCCATACAAAACTTTATAAACTTTATATTTTGTATCAGCCAACTCTGGATTTTTTTGATAATACTGAATTCCTCTGGCATGTTGGCTCCCTGTGATACTCACTACTGTTTTCCCAGGATTATTTTTTATAACTTCACCGATATACTTTTTCATAAAAACGGTTCGACCATCGCCTACAAAAGAAAAATCTTTTTTACATCTATATGATTCTTTTGAAGTAGTAAAAAGACTATAAACAAATGATGGGGAAATCACACCAAAAACGCTAAGTCCATTCGAAACAATCCATCTTTTAAACCATTGTCTTCGAGAAATTTTATCTCTGGATAAATCTTGAGTAGAAAGAATATTACTCACCGCCAATACTGTAGACACAATTGTAATTCCTCCTAATAAATCCATAATGAAACGATTTGCCGGGTCTATAAAATATACCTCTTTCCCTTTTGATTTAGCCCATGTCGCTAATTCCTGAAAATAAAAAGCAACATCACCATCTTCCAAAAGAATTATGTCTCCTTGATCGATTAACTCTTCCAATCGTTTTTTTTGAAGTTCAAAATATTTTTTTGTGTGAAATACTCCATAATTATGAAGTCTCCCTCCGCCAGGATAATCCTGCTGAGTATCTATAAAGTTTTCTTGCTGATAAATTTCTGCACCTCTTTCTTTTATTTCTTCAATGCTTGGTCCATATTCATCCGTATCCGATATCGCAATCCCAACTGCAATACCTCCTGACAAAAGAGCTGGAGCATGTAAAGCAATTCCTACTGTACCTCCAACAACATGTTTCCCAAAACTTTTTAAAAATTCTCTTCTACTTTTTTCCATTTTATCATTATTTGACAAATCTAAATATAACTTATAATCATTTTTCATAACTTGTCAAGAAAGAAAAAAAAGTCCAAAAAAAGTTTGACACGCTCACAAAAAATAAATAGAAATCACGCACCTGGCCGGCTGAATATATTTATCCTAGCTCGTGCCAAACGAAATAAAAAGACCCGGTATCTTGTATACCGGGTTTTTTTATAAAGTGACATTCTCTACCGGCCCAGCCGGTAGTTTCAGGAGAGCCCCTGAAAGGG
>CAYFMH010000033.1:0-13926 GCA_964344165.1 uncultured Candidatus Peribacteria bacterium
CTTGCATGTATTAGGCGCACCGCCAGCGTTCATCCTGAGCCAGGATCAAACTCTTCGTAAAGAAGAAAAGTTTTTCAGAAACTCTGGCTCAGCCAGGATCCCTGTCCGCCGTAGCTTTAGCGTAGGCGGAAAACTCTTCGTAAAGAATTTGTTACTAGCGAAAGAAACAATCGAAATTGTTTCTTCTAAATAAAAAATTTTCTTTTAATTAAACAAAAGAATAAGAATTGTTTTATGGTTATTTTTAACTCCACTCCAAGTAAATTGGAGTAGAATGCGTTCGAAATGTAAAAGAACTGCGTCGTCGATAATTGCATTGATTTCGTCCTGAGTCCTCAGGACTGCATCTATTTCACCATCTCCTCCTTTCAAAACTTAACCCGTCCTTAGACTTTCCTCTTGTAGATTAAGTTTTGGACTTTTTTACGGGGCGGTTATACAGGAGGAAAAAGCCCCCGTTGCTACTACAAAAGTAGAAGCCGGCCGATTGTATTCACAGTACCCATCTTTGTCAAGAGAATTTCTTTGGTTTTTATACTTATTTTTTGAAAAATGGCTTAAAATAGATATTTATTAGGCTTATTTCTCTAAACTTCTTCTCGGATAAAATCGAACATTCGGAAGGAGTCAAAGATTCTTTTGGAAACAAATACAAAGTTTTTTGCCACTCGTGCATCTGATTGCGTTTCGATCACAAAAACTCCACCCTCTGAGTCTTGGACAAAGTAACGACTGATAAAAAATTCATTGTCTCCGTTGGTTGTGGCTGTAAAGCTTTCAGTAAGGGTGGAAGTTTTATCAGGAGCATTTAAAATCGTGTTTTTTTCTCGGGCTTGTCTTTCAATTTTATCGGTGGGGAAAAGTCGTCCAAGACTATTGTTTCTATTTTCTGATTTAGCGATGTCGATGGCACAGGCGGTAAAACCGGTGTTTCGACAGTCTGTTTCAATGTATTTAATAGCGACTGTAAATTGACGAGAAAAAGGATTTCGGAAAAAGTGAGATTTTCCTTCTACTGGGTTCCAGCCGTTTGGCATCGCAATGGAAAATCGATCATTTTCAAAAGTTTCCATTATGTTCATATCTCCCCCGATGTTTTTTGCGATTCGTACTCGTCGCATTTTCTTTTCCCAGCGGGCGGTTTCTTTTCTTACTCGGAGATATTCTGATGGGTTTTGTGAAGCGTATTTATTTGTGACTACTTCCTTCGTTGGGAGAGACCTTCTTCTTTTGCTCTGGCTAAAAGCGTACACTCGGTTTGAAAAATATCGATATTTTCCCACCGTTCTTTTTTGTGGGGAATTTAATCTTTTTTTGGCAAAAGAATACGCATGGTAAACATCTCGAGAAGCTTCCAGCGAAAAAATAAAACTTCCGGATAAAAAGAGAGCGGCGAGAGCGAGACTAACAGTTTTTTTCATAGTTTAGGGGGTTAGATAGTAAATAAAATTTGAAGCTTGAAGCTTGAATTTTGAATTATTAAAAATGAAAACTTTTGAAAACTTCAAACATCATTTTGGCGGCCTCTGTTTGAGCTCTTTTGTGAGCGACCGCCTCGATGCGTATGACAGAATTATCTTCAGGATTTAAAGCGTTAAAAAGGAAATAAACATTTTCAGATCCAAAAACTGTCCCTTCAAATTTTTCGGTGTAAGCGGGGACTTTTTTATCTGATTGGGTATAAATATAATGAGACCTTGTTACGTGATTGGTGATCTGTCTCAGGTGTTGACTTCGACTAAATCCTTTTCCTAGATTTATGGCACAGAGCTCAAAACTGGTTTGAACGCATTGATATTTAGCAGGAGTTTTTACGACCCGAAAAGTGAGTGAAGAAAATCGGTTTCGATAGATCCCATCTTTTCCTCGTCGAAATCCAGCTGGGGGAGTGAGTGTGTATCCTCGTCTTTTGAGCACTTGAAATCTTTTTGTCTCAAAAAGTTTTGATTGTGGTTTTGTATTCTGAACCCGAGAAAGATGGGGAGAAGTATATTGAGATAGGTAGGGTTTATATTTTTTATGAGAAAGATTTTTCCAGTAGTGTCGGTTTTCTTCACTTTTTCTCGGAGCTCGATAACGAAAAGGACCAATCCGATCTGAGAAATGACGATCTCTTTTGGATTTATAAGTATAATAATTACTCCGAACCGCTTCAGAAAAAGGGATCAGAGCAGAAAAAAGAAACATAATAGCAACCAACAGAACAATTTTTCGCATGATGAAAATTTAATAATGTTCAAAAAAACACCCAAGTGCTTTTTGTTTGCACCTTACTTTTTTATTTTTTTTCTGTTCCTGCTCTTCTTATTAAAAAAAAAATCTTTGTCAACAAATTGGCAAAAAATCATTTTTTTTTGTATAAAAAAGTGTCCCCCCGTGCAAGATTTAGACTTGCATCGGGGGGAGAGGTCTGTGTTAGGTTCGATTGCCTCCTTGCAGGGAAGCAGCAACGACTTCCCGTGGGAGTTTGATCGTTCCCGGGTCTTCTTCATTGTCTGGGACCGGAGGCGGCGGGGGAGCGACAGGAATGGAGAGAGGGGTGGGTTCTTCCCTTTTCCCCGTTTCCTGTCTGCCCGGGTCGATAGTCAGATTTGGATCGGCCACCAGAGAAGCGCTACTGCTTTTCCCCTCGGTGTATTTGGCAAAGATCGCCCGACTCAACCGATCGATCGCTTCTTGGTCTTTGCCGAAATATTTTCTCATGCCCTGTTGTAGAGCTTCGGCTACGGTCATCTTCTGATTTCCGCTTTCGCCAGACTCACTGGCCATCCCCATGAGAGTACTGTACAAGTCGAACAGGCCAGCCTCCCCTTTGATCCGGAGCGTTCTCTCGAACAGCTGGGGTAATACCATGGACTGGTGATCGAGGATAATCCCCAGGTGTTTAGGAGTCAGAATTGAAAGCAGAAAAGCTTCCTGGTTTTCCGATTCCCGAAGCTGGCGTTGTAATGCCTTCCTAGCTCGGTGGCTTCTCCACCACCTCCAGCCGAGCCAGAGGATAGCCAGGGCGAAGACGATCATTCCCTGGATCCCCCAGAGCACCAAATTGGCACCGTAGGTCCCGACAGCCTGGTTGTAGGCGGTCAGGACAGGGGTGATGACAACCTGGGTTCGGGGAAGGAAGTAGATCCCCACAACCAGGCCAGAGAGAACCAGCAGCCATCCCTTACTTCGATCGCTCACGAAGGGAGCGAAGAGAACCAGGATCAAAAGTAGCAGGATGCCGGCGAGGATCTCATAGTTCATGACCCATTGCCACAGGTCCCCCATGCCCAGGATTTGAGTGGCTTCCAAGAAGCGATCACCCTTGTAGATTGAAGCCGCTATCATAATCCACAGGGTGATTATCCCGGCCCAGTACCAATTTCGGTACCGGAACACTCCCAAGAGGAGTGCTAGAAAGAGAAAGAAAGCCACCAAGCTGAGAGCAAACCCCCAGACCTGGATCTGGAAAATGGACATGGAGGCAAAGGCTCCCCCCATCCATTCTTGTCCCCTCGGGATCCATTGAAATTCGAGGGGGAGAATGTTGTGAAAGAGGCAGTACGCCCCAATCACAACACTGAGGGAAGCCGGCGCGAAGGCCCAACTTCTCAGGAAGTGCTCGATATTTTTCATCGTTCCTCCTTGCGCGCCTTCGCGCGCGAAAAAAAATAAGGGGTTTCCGCTCGCGAATTCTTTCCGACTGCTTCTGCTAAACCGAAATGGAAAAGAACATCTCTCACAGACTGTCTGCAGAGAGAGTTTCACCTTCCATGGTTATCCCAGGAACAAACGAAAAGAATCCGCTCTGCAGGCGTTGTTTTTTTACTAATAAAAAAAATATAAAATGTCAATTTTTTGGCTAATTTTTACGTATTTTATTTGTCAGTAACAGATTTTTTAGGTAAGAAACAAACTACCAACTTTTATTAATGAAAATAAGCTCCATCGGTATCATCGGGGGGACCCACAGCGTGGGAGCAAGTTTTGCTGATCATTTGCAACGCAAGTTTGGAGACAAAAAAAAAGTCATCGTTTCTGGGCGAAAAACAGAGATTACCAATAAAGATGTCGTGCAGCAGTGTGATCTGGTCATCTTTGCAGTGCCAATCGCTGTCACCGAAAAAGTGATAACTGAAAATCTCACCTACTCACGTCCGGATCAAATATGGGCAGATTTTACGAGTATAAAAATACAGCCAGTCAAATGGATGCTGAAATCAAAAGCGCAAGTGTGTGGTTTGCATCCCATATTTCCTCCGATGAAAAATATCACCAACCAAAAATTAGTAATTACCCCAGCAAGAATTTCTGATGCTTATCTTTTGCAATTAGAAAAAATATTTGAAGATCTCGAAGTTATCCACTCTACTCCAGAAGAACATGATCAGATCATGGGAGTGGTTCAGGGGCTTTCTCATTTTTCCGATTTTGTGACGGGCGCTACTCTGAGAAGCCTTGGGATTGATTTTGCAAAAGTCTTGCAAATTTCTTCACCGGCGTATCGTCTCAAATTGGAGGTGATCGGTCGGATGTTTGCACAAAATCCAGAACTCTATGTACAGATCGGACTTCAAAATCAAGCCAACAACCGGACGATGGAGAGTTTTGCCGAGACCTTCCGTCGGCTTAAGGATCTGATTGATGTGAAACATGATAAAAAATTAGTAGAAGAATTCCTTTCTGTTCGAGAGTATTTGGGGGGGGATTTTTGTCAGGAAGCGTATGAAATTTCAGATAAAATTTTGAATCAGCGTCATTTGGACAATTTACAGAACTCAAAAAGAAGGATGAAGAATTGTGATTTAGCGATTTTTGGAACGCCTGATTCTCACACAGATGAGGCAAGTCATCTTTTTTCTGAGAGAAAAGAATCAAGTCAGATTGAGTACTTTAAAAACATTTTTGAAGTCTTTGAGGCTGTTGATAGTGGAATGGCCAAAGCTGGGATTGTGCCCTATGAAAACTCTACAATGGGGTCGATTTTTTCGACATTAGATGCGCTTTTTGAGCGACCAGAAGTATCTATCTGCGGAGGAGTAGAAAAAGAAATTGGGCAGTTTTTATTAGCAATTCCTGGGACAAAAATAGATCAAATCCAAAAAATAATGAGTCATCCACAGGCTCTTCAACAGTCTCAGAAATGGATTCAAAAAAATTTGCCAACAGCAGAAATGATCAGTGAATCTTCGACTTCTATTGCTGGGAGGAAGATAAAGTTATTGGATGATAAAACTCTGGCCGTGATCGGAAGTAAAAAATTGGCTCAATCTTTGGGACTCGAAATACTGGCCAAAGATTTGCAGGAAGCCGAAAACAAAACTCGATTTGTTTTGATTAAAAAAGGCCCCCCTCCTCAAAAAACTACGTACACGAGCCTGGTATTTTGGTTTGCTGCTGATCAATCTGGAAATCTCGAGAAGGTGCTTCATACTTTTTCTGCTCAAAATATAAATTTGATCAAGATTGATTCGCGGCGCGCGGGGAAAAAATATGGGAGATATTTTTTCTTTGTCGATGCTGAAGTTTTTGTTGATCAAGCCAAAAAAAAGTTGCTTCCAGCACTCAAAAAAGAAGTAGGAGGAGTGAGAGTTTTGGGAGGATTTTGATCAATAAACACCAAACAACAAACAGTGAGCAGAGAACCCACCGTCGCTAAAGCTATGGCGGATCGGCAAAGAACAAATTACAAAATGGTTTTTGTTTTTTTAGGAAAAGGCTTGATTTTTTGAAAATATCTTTTAATAATTCCGCCCGATGCAATTTTCGAAGTTTTTTACCGCTATCATTATTGGGTTTGGAATTTTGTTGACAGCTTGTGTTTTTCCGGAGAAAGAAGATCCATTTGTTCGACTTCCGGAAGAAGAATTAAAGACTTTGGATGGAGAAATATTTCCGTTTTCTGTTTCCGTGGCGACGAGTGCAACTCATCGACTCGAAAAGGATGGAAAGTTGGTTTCCTATTTGGCCTCGGATGTAGTCCGACTAGAAGACTTTGAAGGTCAAAAAGTAGAAGTAGATGGAGTTGCTCGAAATGAAAAAATGCGAGAAATTTTTTGGGTAGAGGCGGTGCGTCTCAAAGATAAAAAGGAGGAAGTTGAAGAAGAAAAAACTGAAGAACGATTTTTGACCAAAAAATTTACTTTTATTTATCCGAAAAACTGGGAGTACTCACTTTCTCCGGATGGGACAGCTTATTTCCTCGATAAGGAGGATCCAGGGAGGCGTGTTTTTCTCACTTTTTCGGTCTCAGAGATAGAAAAAGAAGACAAAAAAACTGATCCAAATGTTTTAATTTCTAATCTTGCGGGAACGAAAGAAGTTTCGACGGATGAATTTGGTCGAGAGCGACAAGAACTGACGCTTTTTTCTAATTTGTATGACCAAAAATATAGTTTTATTTTTACCAACAGTTATGAAGAATTTGAGAAGAAAAAGGCTTTTTTTAAGCTTTTAAATTCTTTTGTTGAAGGAGAAGAAAATGTCCGAAATGCCAAAAAAGAAGATATGCGAGCACAGGCCAAAAAGGAGGCAGAGAAAATAGAGGAGGAAACGGGGGAAACAGGAAACGGGGAAGAGGGAACAGGAAAATTCCAAATTCCAAATGACAAATTACAAACGGGGAAAGAAAATTCTAGTGGAGAAAGCAAGAAGTCAGAGGGAGTTGAAGAGTCGTCTGCTGTTAAAAAAGAGACAGGGGATAAGGAAACAGAATCTCTGCTTAGTAAGTTTTGGGAAGAGAAAGCAGAAGAAGCGGATGTATCGGATAAGACTGAAGAAGTGACCAGCAATAAAGAATTTAAAAATCTTATTGATGCGAGGTCGTTTAATTATGACAGTGGGTATTATAAATTCTCGATGAAGGTGCCGTATGGATTCTGGTTTCGGAACTTCGGCCCATCAGAGGAGGCGCTGACTCGGATTGGTTTTGCGACCTATGAGTTCTCTACTCCAGGGGGATCAGAGTATTGGGTGCAGATCAAAGAGAGCGAAAATTCAACCCAAAAGACTGTCGAACGGATGGATGGAGATACTTTGATTATTGAACACCCAAGAGATTTCAAATCTTACTTCGAGGCCTCTGGGCCGACCAAGTTTCGAGATGCGATGATGAGTATCTTGAGTAGTATTCAGACACAGTAAGCTAAATGCGGAATGAGGAAGTGGGAATGCGGAACTTAAAAAAGAAATAAGAAGTAAGGAGCAAGAAGTAAGGATTTTGAAAGGCTCATTTTTTAAAATTCAAGCTTCAAATTAGGCGTGGAAGGCGGCGCTGATGATGGTGTTTACGATGGCGAAGGCTCCGAGGACGAGGACGATTCCTATGGCTACCCAGGCGATGATTTTTTTTGCTTTTTCGATATTTCCATCGTCTCCGAATGCCGTGATGTAGAGGAATCCAGCCCAGATAATAGCGATCACTCCAGCGAGGGCGGCGATCGGATAGAGAAATCTCGTCCAGGCAATCATAAGTCGTTTGAGATCTGGGCCTTTGTAGACACTGTTGTCGAGCTTTTGTTTGACGAGAGAGTCACCCCCCTTGATCCCCGGACCACAAAAGACCGATCCGCTACAGTTCCCTCCAAAACTTCCCCCACCTCCTCCAAAAAGTTTATCAAAAAATCCGGCTGGACTTGAAATGTTTGGTGTGCTGCCTTGTCCTACTTTACATCCGTCGTCTCCTCCATTTGTTGCATCTTCATCGGCGAGAGCTTGTCCGGTAGGACAAGTGTTGGCGTAACAAACTCCAGTGGCTCCATTTTCGGAGGTACAAGATCCTTGTGGTTTTGGTTTTGTTTCTTTTTCAGCACCTGTTTCTTCTGCAATAGCCCCTCCTCCGATACAAACCATTTTAAGGGCTTTTTCATCTAACTCACATTTTCCGCTCTGGCAGTCCTCTTTGATTTTACATTCTTCACCTGCTCCTTTTTTTTCCATACAAGTTTTAGTATTTAAAAGATCGCAGTATTTACTAGCACAATCCATATCCATACTACATTCCTTTCCTGTTTCAAAGCCTTCCTTGGGGACACAAACTTTTAAAGTCAAATGACAAACCCCGCTTTTACATTCGCTAGGGGCTGTACATTTTTGATTGTCTTCGATAGTTCCTTCTTTTTTTTCTCTTTCTGCGTTATTTTTTTCTATTTCAATAGATGCCTTTGAGAGACACTTATTCTTTCCTTTATCTGGATAACAAGCAAGACCGTTTCCACATCCAATCCCTTTTGATAAGTCACAAAGAGAGTATTCATTTCCTTTTTCTTGTACACAATGCCTTGTTTTCTCCTTGCTTTCGAAATCAGTACAAATAAGTCCGTCTTCACATCCAACATTTTGTTTTTGGTCGCACCAAAAATATTTTTCATTTTTTTTAGGATAACAAAGTGAATATTCTTTATTTGAATTACGAGCGCAAACGAGATCTTTCCCTGTTTTTTTATCTTTTCCACAGCCAACTCCCTTACTCTCATCACAATAGTTAAATTCTCCGGTCATTTTTGGAGCAAAACAAGCAGTCCATGGAGCTTTACCCAGTTGTGTGCAAATAAGGCCAGATTTACAGGGGATATTTTCACTTCCCCCACAAAATTGCCCTAGATGACCAGGAGTTTCAAAACAATATTTTTTTCCCTTTTCATGAGATTCTGCACAAATAATTTTTAAGGTCGGATGTGCTTTTCTGTCCGCGTCACAATCACTATCAGTTTCACAGCGAGGAATGGCTAAAGTATTTTCTCCTCCCCAAAGAACGAAAACTCCAAACAACAAGATTAAGAATATTTTTTTGAAACTCATTCCCCCTTCGCCGAGGCTTCCAACTACGCAAATGCTCCGCAGGACAAGTCGGCGGACAGGCCGGTTCGCAAGAGGGGCTTTTGCTATTATGCCTGAGCCTCGACCCCTTCTCTTATCGTCTCCCAGACTTTTCCTGAAGCAAAGGTTTGGGAAGCTGGAGAGCTTGCGATGGTTTCTGGTTTTGAGAGGGGTTTTCATTTTTTACAGCCTAAAATGGTGGAGCCGACGGGAATCGAACCCGTGTCACCCGGTGTCAAGACGGACATTTTAACCATTAAACTACGGCCCCGGCTCCACCAGTACCAGCATACAAAAAGAACCTGCTGAAGCAAGTTCCTCTTGTTGACACCGGATGGCTCAAAAACCGTAGTTAATGATCGTCCGTCGAGCACAGTGTATCTTAGAAGAAGACAAAAGTCAAGTATTTTTACTGTTTTTGAAGCTCTCTCCCAAAACATAATGCAACTCAGAATTGATAGTAAAAATATTTTTTTCATTTTCTTTATTTTACTGGGAAGTGTGTGGAGATGGCAAGGGGAAAAGGAGGGAAACTCTCCCCTGGCCCCTCTCTTTCTGAGAGGGGGACAAAAAAAGAGGATAAAAGGAAAAATCCATAAATGGATTTTTTAGAGATGTTTTTTCAGTTCTTTTTTTACTTTTTCTAGGTCATTAAAGATTTCTTCATTGGTAAATCGAATCACTTGAATGTCTAATTGGTTGATAATAAAAGTTTGGAATTCGTCTCTTTCTTTTTGGTCTTCATGAATTTTTCCATCTATTTCGATGACGAGCTTCTTTTCATGGCAATAAAAATCCGCCACAAAGAATCGTATTTTTTCTTCGTACTCAAAAATAATCGGATATTGTCTGGCAAACTTCTTTCCTTCAAATCGCTTTGCTCTTACTACTTCCCAAAACACTTTTTCTGCTTCCGTCTGTTTTTTTCTCAGATTCCGTACGGTATTTTTGATTGATTCGTGAATTGAATTTGGCATAAAAAAATTTGTAATTTTTTTTGTATTTCTCCCTCTCAGAAAGAGAGGGCCGGGGAGAGTTTTACTCTTAGATCACAAAGTCCGCCAGAATCTCATCATCCGTCACATCTTTGTACTCAAATCCTGCTTTTTCCATTTTTCCAAAAAGGATCGGGAAATTGGCTGATTTTTTAGTTTCCACCCCAATTAAAATTGATCCGAAGTTCCGCGCTGATTTTTTGAGATACTCAAATCTAGAAATATCGTCTTCTGGGCCCATGAGATTGAGGAATTCTTTGAGTGCGCCTGGTCGCTGCGGGAGCCGGAGAATGAAATACTTTTTTAGCCCAGAATATTTCATAGCTCGTTCTTTGACATCTGGAAGCCTTTCGAAATCAAAATTTCCACCAGACAAAACACAAACAATGGTTTTTCCTTTTATTTCCTTCGGATCCATGTCTTTGAGCGCGTCGATGGAAAGTCCTCCGGCGGGTTCTACGATAATCCCTTCATAAAAAAGAAAATCCAACATCGTCTGGCAGAGTCTATTTTCTGGGATAAGCACAACTTCTTGCTTGAGCAGCTCCTTCAAAATATCGAAGTTGTTGAACCCAATTTGTTTTACAGCGGCGCCATCGACGAAGGTATCGATTTTATCCAGTTCAACGACTTTTCCAGCCTTGATACTTTCTGCCAGACTTGGGGCGCCGGCTGGTTCGGCACAGATGATTTCCGTTTTTGGTGATTTCTCTGCAAACAATTTGGCAACCCCTGAGGATACGCCTCCCCCACCCACCGGGAGGAAAAGATAATCAATATTTTCTACATGTTTGGCGTGGAGTTGTTCGAGGATTTCGTATCCGATAGTGGCTTGTCCTTCGATGATTTTTTCATGATCAAAAGGAGGGACAAAAGCCGATTCCTGCTCTTCACAGCATTTTTGCGAGAGGGCGTATGCTTCATCAAAGGTATCTCCCACAAGGATGACTTCGATAAATTTTTCTCCGAAAATTTTGGTCTTTTCCACCTTTTGTGCCGGAGTGGTTACCGGCATAAAAACTTTTCCTTCCACCTGAAAATGCTTACAGGCAAAAGCCACGCCCTGAGCATGATTTCCCGCGCTGGCACAGACAATGCCTTTTGATTTTTCGGCTTCTGAGAGCTGGGAGATGAGGTTGAAGGCTCCTCGAATCTTATAACTTCGCACGGGTGTGAGGTCTTCTCGTTTGATGTAGATTTTTGCTCCGTATTTGTCCGACAAATACTTTGAGTGCTGGAGTGGCGTTTTTGGAAACAAAGTTCGGAGGTTTTCGGCGGCGGATTTTACTTGGGATTCGAACATGGGATTTTATTAGGTTACGTAGAATATATTCAATAATTTTTAATTTCCAATTTTTAATTTTATAAATAATTTTTAAATCTTAATTTTTAAAACTTTCTCAAGTTCTTCGCTTCATAATTCATGAATTCATAATTCTAATTATTGTCCTTTTTGTGCCCAAAAAATTTGATTGGCAACCCTCAGGTCGATGTGGTCGAGGGCCGTGTCGTCATAGAGCCCGATTCGATTTGCGGCGAGTTCAAGCTTTTTCATTTGTTTTTCAATCGGCTGTTGGAGATCGATCCAAATCGCAACATCGTGTTTGGAGATCAGGTGGATTTCTTTGGCCGTGACGTAGAGGTGGACATCCTTGAGCGGAAGTTCAAATTCTTGTTCGAAGAGATTTTTGGCCGTGAGGACTTTTTCGAGTACTTCTGAAGTTGTGAATTGTTGATGCGGGAAAATCAGTTTTTCATATCCAAAAACCTTGATGATTGGGAGGTTTTCATCTGGTTTTTCACTGAGGACGACGCCATTTTTTGAAATTACAAAGAAATTTGCCGTCTCTTGATTTAAAATAGTCAGAAGTGGCGGAGAGGTTTGTATTTTTAATTCAATCGCGGCAGGCCAGCGCTCGATTACTTTTACTTTTTGAAATTCTGGAAAAAGTTTTGTTAATTCCTCTTGAATTTCTTTTTGTGACAAAAAAATCAGATTTCTGCCATAAAAATCCTGTAATGCTTCTTCTATCTGTTTTGCATCGATATTGGGATTGTCTCGGATGATAGAGATTCTTTTTATCTCGAAGTAGGGAGAAAAAATCGAAAATCCGATAAAACCAACAATCCCCACAAAGATAACCCCAAAAACGGCCGACCCCCGAAAAAGCTTCAAAAGGTGTCTCAAAAACAAAAGTCGAATCAACAGATTGAGTAGTCGATTCCGCATTTTTTTTGGTTTTTTTCGACGGGTTTGATTGGAATCAATAAGATAGGATTTGCGACGGGACATTGGGATTGGCAATAAGTGTGGCTAGTATCTGGTATATAGTATTTGGTATATGGGATTTGGGAAACTTCAAAAACATAATTTTGATCATCCCCATATACTATCTACTATATACCATTTACCAATTTTGAATTAAATTTGCATTACACCGACATCACTTCCTTCTCTTTGTTCGCAGAAAGTTCATCAATTTGTTTATTTGCTTCATTCACTTTTTCTTGGATTTCGGCTTCTTGGTCTTTGTATTCGTCTTCAGAGATTTCTTTGTTGTCTTTTTGGCCTTTCAGTTTTTTGAGCACGTCGTGCCGAGCGTTTCGGACGGAGATTTTGGCTTTTTCAGTCATGTCATGGACCAGTTTCACAATATCTCTTCGCCGTTCTTCTGTCATGGGAGGAATCGGGAGGAGGATATAGTCTCCCATATTTTGTGGATTAATACCGAGATTTGATTCTCGGATGGTTTTTTCGATTTCTCCGATCAGCGTCTTGTCCCAGGGTTCGATTCGGATGGTTTTGGCGTCTGGACAAGAGATGTTGGCTGAAGCCTTGAGTGCCATTTGTGCGCCATAGCATTCGATCGAGAGATCTTCGACGAGGGCAGCATTGGCTCGACCGATTTGAAGCGTAGCAAATTCAGTCTTCAAGTGATCGATGGCTTTTTGGAGATGGGGGGCGAGTTCGGGGACCATTTTTTTTAGATTATGAAATACAAATTTAGAAATAAAGGATTGTGAGTTAAGAATCAAGAAATAATAGTTTTTTTAAAAAAAATTTGACACTCTCGTACTGGGAGTGCTAAGTTTGCCACGTTCAAATTTTAAAGGTTGTAAGTTGTAGGGTAATTTAATTAATCCTTCCCACCTAAAACCTGCAACCTTTTCATTATTTCTTAATTTAAAACTGAAATGGCAAAACTCATTCCATTGGACGATAACGTCATCGTCAAGCCGGTCGAAGATGAAGTCAAAACATCTTCTGGGATCATCATCCCGGATACAGCGGCAAAAGAAAAACCAATGCGAGGAAAAGTCCTCTCTGTTGGTCCAGGAAAATTAAGCGACAAAGGAGATAGAACTCCCATCGGCGTCAATGAAGGCGACATCGTGGTCTTCACGAAATATGCTCCTACTGAGATCAAAGTGGATGGCGAGGAGCTTTATATTGTGAGCAGCAATAGCCTTCTTGCGATAGAACAATCTTAGCCATTAGCTGTTAGCGATTAGCTATTAGCCAAATTGAGTTTTGAAAAAAATTCCTAAAAAAGGCTAACTGCTAAGAGCTAAAAGCTAATAGCTTTTTATTTATTTCCTAATCCTAAATTAAAATGGCAAAAGATGTTAAATTTGGAAACAAAGCCCGGGCCTCTGTGGCCAAAGGGGTAAAAGAACTGGCGAATGCCGTTCGGGTCACGATGGGTCCAAAAGGTCGAAATGTGATCCTCGAAAAAAGCTACGGTTCTCCGACCGTGACCAACGATGGGGTGACCATCGCAAAAGAAATCGAATTTGAAGACAAGTTCGAAAACATGGGGGCGCAACTGGCCAAAGAAGTCGCCACCAACACCAATGATGTTGCTGGAGACGGGACCACGACGGCGACTGTCCTTGCGGATGCCATCATCTCTGAAGGACTCAAAAACGTAGAAGCTGGAGCCAATCCTATTGCGCTCAAGCGAGGAATCGATCAGGCAGTGACCTTTGTCGTGGCAGAGCTTCAAAAAATGGCCGAGCCAGTCGATTCAAACGAAAAAATCGAGCAGGTGGCTACGATTTCTGCCCAAGATCCTGAGGTCGGGAAGACCATTGCCCAGGTTGTTGATAAAGTGGGAAACGACGGAGTTGT
>CAYFMH010000033.1:13936-16142 GCA_964344165.1 uncultured Candidatus Peribacteria bacterium
CGAAGGAATGCAGTTTGATAACGGATATCTCTCTCCCTACATGGCGTCCAATCCAGAGACCATGGCGGCCGAAATGGAAAACGCCAAAATCCTCATCACGGACAAAAAGATTTCTTCTATCCAAGAAATCCTTCCGCTTCTTGAAAAAGTGGCCCAGTCTGGAGACAAAAACCTGGTCATCATCGCTGAAGATATAGAATCAGAAGCGCTCGCAACGCTGATCGTCAATAAACTTCGAGGGACTTTCAACGTCCTTGGGGTGAAGGCCCCAGGTTTTGGAGATCGACGGAAGGCCATGCTTCAAGATATCGCTATTTTGACCGGTGGAAAAGTGATCTCAGAAGAAATTGGGCTCAAGCTTGAGAATGCAGAGCTTGAAGATCTCGGACAGGCCAAAAAAGTCGTGGCTACTAAAGACAACACACTGATCGTAGATGGAGCGGGGAGCAAGGCGGATATCGATGCTCGGATGAGAGAAATCGAACGAGAAATTGATGGCTCTAATTCTGATTATGACAAAGAAAAACTCGCCGAACGACGAGCCAAACTCGGAGATGGAGTGGCGGTGATCAAGGTCGGAGCCGCGAGTGAAGTCGAACAAAAAGAACGAAAACACCGGATCGAAGATGCGGTTCTCGCGACAAAAGCCGCTTCCGCCGAAGGCGTGGTCGCTGGAGGAGGGACAGCTCTGCTTCGAGCGGCCCAAGGACTTCTCGGCCACTTCAAAGATCTCGAAGGCAGTGAATTGACTGGTGTAAAATTGGTCCACCGAGCGCTTGAGGCCCCAGTTCGTCAGATTGTAGAAAACGCTGGGTTTGAAGGTTCCGTTGTCGTCAATGACATCATTAAGTCTGAAGGAACGCATACCGGATTTGATGCGGCGGAGGGCGCAATGAAAGATCTCGTCAAAGCTGGAATCATTGATCCGAAAAAAGTAACCCGATCAGCACTGCAGAATGCTGCTTCGATTGCAGGAACATTTTTGACCACAGAAGCAGCTGTCACCGAGCTCCCAAAACCAGAATCTGCCGCTCCAGCTATGCCAGGTGGCATGGGAGGGATGGATCCGAGCATGATGGGGATGTGATAATCAATTATCAATCTTCAATTAACAATGAGTAAATTAAAGCGGCCTTCTGGCCGCTTTTTTCTAAGTTCTAAGTTCTACCAACTAAAATCTATTTTTATCGCCTTGGAAAATCTTTTCGTAAAGGTTCTTCTTTTCTCTCTAAAAATTCCCGAGGAGGTCGGTGGTCTCGGATGATTTCTCGTTCAAACTCAGGAATTCTCATTTCTGGTTCATCTTCATGATCATCCATTGGAAGACCGTAGTTTCGGAGAATTTCTTCTTTTTTTGATAATTCTCTTTCTCTCTCATCCATTTTTTGCTTTCGTATTTCTCTTTCCCTTCGTTCTTCTCGCAATTTTTTTTCTTCTTCTTGTTTTTCAATTTCATGTTCTCGTCTTTCCATTTCTCTTTGTCGTTTTTCAAGTTCTTCTCGTTCTTCTTGTAACCTTTTTTCTTTTTCTAGAACTTCTTGTGGTTCGTGATTTTCTTCCCGAATAATCAATTCTTTTGGTTCTGGTTTGTTTTCGGTCTCTTCGAAGGCGCCGATTACAGAAGTTTTTAGGTTTTTAGCGATTTGGGTGTCGGTGGAGACGACAAACGTCGCTCCGATGGACCCGATGACGAGAGTGATTTCGGCAAACATTTTTCCGTAGTCACGAGCGTCTTTGATAAAGGTGAGGGCTTTTTTGATGTAGTGCCAGAGGCCTTTTTTTTCTTTTTTTAACATTTTTATAAATGGTTAAAAATTACATTTTGATTAAAAAATCCGGCTATTATAGCGGAATTTAAAAGAAAAATCAACGGTTTTTTGCTAAAAACTTGAAAAAACTATTTTTTGGTTCTAGGCTCTAGGAACTTTTATCAAACATAAGATGCTTGCTAAACTCAAAACACTCACCCTCTTCGGACTCAATGCAGAAGAAGTAGAAATCGAAACCGACCTCCATGGGGGGATGCCCAGATACACTATCGTGGGCCTTCCGGACGCGGCGGTCCAAGAATCCAAAGAACGAGTTCGCTCCGCGATCAAAAGTTCTGGATTTTTTTTCCCACGAAAAGTCGTGGTGACCAATCTCGCTCCCGCAGATCTCAAAAAACAAGGCCCCCGATTTGACCTTCCTATTGCGCTAGGTGTTT
>CAYFMH010000033.1:16152-16595 GCA_964344165.1 uncultured Candidatus Peribacteria bacterium
ACGCGACGGGACAACTCACGCTGCCCAATGACATGGGGGAGAAGATTTTTCTCGGGGAGTTGGCTTTTTCTGGAGAGCTGCGTCCGATCACTGGGGTGCTTCCGACGACGTCAGCGGCGGTCGAGCGTGGGTTCAAAGAAATCTTTGTCCCGGCTGAAAATGCCGCGGAGGCGAGTCTGATCGAAGGAATTACGGTTTATCCCTGTGAAACACTTCTCGAAGTCTGGGAGCATATTTCCGGCCATAAACAGATTGAACCCATGCCAAAAACACCACTCAAAAATGAGCAATTGGCAGATATTACTGAGAGCGACATGCAGCACATCCGGGGGAATGAACATGCCAAACGAGCCCTGGAGATTGCGGCTGCGGGAGGCCATAATGTCCTGATGCTAGGCCCTCCCGGATCGGGAAAAACCATGTTGGCCAAGGCTTTTTCAACC
>CAYFMH010000033.1:16605-17577 GCA_964344165.1 uncultured Candidatus Peribacteria bacterium
ACATCCCTAATTTTTTTTATTAATTCATATTTTGCTTTTTCAACCATTTTACCACAACTGGAGATACCAGAAGCGCTCGAAATTACGAATGTTCATTCGGTGGCTGGCCTGACCAATGAAAAAAATCCCGTGGCCACGCAGCGACCTTTTCGAGCCGTGCATCATACGGCGAGTGGAGTAGCGATCGTGGGAGGTGGGAATCCCCCTCAGCCAGGAGAAATTTCTTTGGCGCACCGAGGCGTTCTTTTCCTCGACGAATTTGCCGAATTTCCCCAAAAAACTTTGGAAGTTTTACGCCAGCCCCTCGAAGATGGGGTTGTGACGATCTCTCGAGCGTCCGGGAGCTGTACTTTTCCAGCCAAATTGATGCTTGTGGCGGCGATGAATCCGTGTCCGTGTGGGTTCTGGGGGGACAAAGAAAAGGAATGTAGCTGCGGACCGGCTCAGATTTCTCGATATCAGGGACGAGTTTCTGGTCCACTCCTTGATCGGATCGATCTGCATGTCGAGATCCCACGGATTCCCTTTGACAAGCTCTCGAGTATGGAAAACGGGGAGAGCTCGGCTCAAGTGAGAGAAAGAGTGCAAAAAGCTCGTAAAAGACAATTGAAACGATTTAAAATGCACAAAATCACCTCCAATGCCGAGATGTCGTCTCCTTTGGTCAAAAAATACTGTGAGATAGGTGAGGATAGCCAGCAATTGCTCAAATCTGCGGTTCAGCAGATGAATCTCAGTGGGCGGGCTTTTTATCGAATTTTGAAACTCGCTCGAACGATTGCGGACCTCTCTGATGCTGAAAATGTAGAACTAGAGCATGTAGCCGAGGCCATCCAGTATCGGGAGAAGAAGTTGAATGGATGATGGGATTGTAGATTTATGATTGCAGAATCAGAGGGGGATGATTTAATTTTATTTTTAGGACTTACGCATTTTGAATAAAAAAGTTGATCAAATATTAGAATTGAGTAG
>CAYFMH010000034.1:0-16885 GCA_964344165.1 uncultured Candidatus Peribacteria bacterium
CTACCGCACGAAACGTGATGTCGGCTAGGTTCCCAATTGGTGTCGCCACGATGTAGAGTGCTGCCATTCGTTTTTAGTTATTAGTTGTTAGTTATTAGTTATTAGTTGTTAGTTGTTAGTTGTTAGTTTTTAGAAAAATCTGAAATCTACAATCATAAATCTAAAATCCCCTTGGAAACCTTTCTCTCAACTTTTTCGCAATGCAAAACCCCTGACTTTGCCAATCCCCCCACTGTCTCACCGGGATCACTTCCTTGCTCGTACAAGTAAGAAAAATTTCATCCGCTGACTGTAATTCTTCTTGGCCGATCTCTCGTTCTTCTGTTTTATATCCTAATCTCTCTGCCGTTTCAATTACTTTTTGTCGCGTCACCCCGAGGAGGATATTTTTTTCTGGAGTTGTAACCACTCCATCAGAAACCATAAAAACATTACTGATCGTTCCTTCTCTGAGAAACCCAGCCTCCGTAAAACAAATCGTCTCAAAAATGCCTTCCGGACGAATCTTTTGGAAATAAGGATAGGCTGGGTTAATCCATTTGGCTCGAGGAAAAGTACGTTCAAAAATCATATCATCCACCACCACTCCCTGATCATAAAATTCATCCGACATCTCATCGAGAACCTGCGACCTGATCCAAAAAAAATCTTCCGCCAAAAAAATTTTTATCCGCAGATCTTTGCCTGGAATTTTATTTTTATCTACCAGCTCCTGCAGGCAAGTAAAAATTTTTTCCCTTAATAAATTTTCGCTCCCTTTAATAAAGAGAGCTGGCTCGACGACAGGAGAGACTGAGAGATTTTGAGCATAAACAGTTTCTTTGAAATTTAACTTCAGTATTCTCGCTGACTCGAATAACCGATCCAAATGTTCCTCTACCACAAATACACGATCTCCATCATACGTCCGCAACGTCTCAAAAACCGCCTGCCCAAACTGCACCGAATCAGAAAACGGTGAAATAACCGAAGTAAAATCTCCTTCTTCCCCAAAATCACCATTAAAACAAACTTTCATTTCATAATTTATTTGGAATTTGGTGCTTGGAATTTGTAATTTTACCTATTCTTCTTTCTTCTCTTCCCCGCCTTCTTCTCCACCTTCTGCGCCTCCCTCTACTGCTTCACCTTCCGCTCCCTCTTCACCTTCAACTGCTTCTGGTTCTTCCTCTTCTGCGGCTCGACCAATCACAGAACAAAGAACCGTCTCTGGTTCTAGTCCCATCACTTGATATTTTTCTTCGTCTAAATTCAAATCAGCTACTGTAACGTGATCATGTAACTCAGCCAGTCCAGAGATATCAACCGTAATTTCATGAGGGATTTCTGTTGGCAGACACCGAATTGCAATTGTTTCATGATCTTTCATAAATATTCCTCCGAGATCTTTCACCGCTGGTGCTTCTCCTTCGTAAACCAATGGCACATCCACGGTTGTTTCTTTTTTCAAATTTACAGCATAAAAATCCACATGACGCATCTGGGTCTGTACGGGATGCCACTGAATATCATAAATTAGGGCCTTAATCGTTTTTCCATCTACTTCAAGATCAAGAAGGGAAGACTTCCCCGCTTTTCGGTAAACTTTCAAAAGATCAGAATTTCCAATAGACAGAGGCGTTGGATCTACTCCATACCCATACAATACAGCCGGAACTCGATCTGAATTACGAGCCGTTCGAGCAGAATGCTTGGAGGCATCTCTTTTTTCTGCCGAAAGCGAATACGTCTTTGTCATAATAATTTAGTTGTTAGCCTGTCCGCCGAAGTTTGAATTTATTTTTTAGAACTAACGTAGGCGGATTTTTAGTGATTAGTTCTTAGAAAAGTTCCATAATTCCTAATTGAAGATTGATAATTGAAAATTCTTAATCTCAATGTTTACTACTTGTTCTGCGCTCGTGAAATTTGTTTCGTCTTGTGGATGGTGTGAGCTCTTTCGTGCGGACAAAATTTCCGTCGTTCAAATTCTTTTGGATTTGTGTTCTGAGGGTTTAATAACACTACATAATTCTCTCTTCGTTTCCCATCTTTTTCCTGACAAGAAGTACAAAAGAGTGAAAAAAACGCACGTTTCTTGGTCGCTCGAGCCATCTTTTAGTCAATTAAAAATTATCAATTACAAATTAACAATTATTCGAAAATTCGTTAATTAGCCAGCGGATTGTATGAAGAAACTTTTATTTGTCAAAAAAATATTCTCCTTGAATTTGTAATTTGGAATTTGTGATTTGTAATTTCTAAAAACCTTTGATAATCACCTAAAGGTTTTCACACTCAATCTCAATCTCCGCATCCGCTGGAACATCTGATTTCACCCCACAAATACAAGTGAGTACTTCATCCTCTTCGGTTGAAATATGTTTCGGACCAACAGCCTCTTCATTTAGAAATTCTTTTCCTTTTTTTACCTTTCCCACACAGGTCCGACAAGCTCCTACCCCACAAGAAACAGGAATAGGCGCTCCTTGCTCCTGCGCTTGAGTTGCAATAGATTCATCCGCATTCGCATCAAAATCAGTGACTGGTTTACCCGAATTATCTGCAATTGTTACTTTGGTCATTTTAAAATAGTTTTTAGTTGTTAGCTTTTAGAACTTAGTTTTTGTTCGATTTTTTTCAAGCCAAATTTTTCCCAAAAAAATAAATATACGTCATCCCGAATTGATGCGGCGAGATGCATGACCAAAAACACATGAGGGATCAAAATAACTTTGAGTAAAAAGGTTTTAGATTAGTAATTTTTATCTTTCTTAATCAATATTTCTCAAATAATAATGAAGATTCCTCATTTAACCGTTGTACGTTTCAATGTGTTTCGTCATTCGGAATGACGACTTTATTTTAAAAAAAAATTTGACAAAACCCCTCCAAATAAACTACCATGCGGGCAGTTAATCTGATGATCTTGACCTGATCATCGGATTTTTAAGCTCACCTAATTTTTTAAACACTGAGCTTATCCCGCAAAACATTGTACTTATTTGAAAATAAGTTTGTGCGGGATCAATCTTAAAATTCTAAAATCCCTCCCCCATGCAGACCCAACTACAAGCCGCTATTAATCAGCTCTGTGCTGAAAAAAACCTCGAACCAGATGTCGTTATCGAGGCCATCGAAAACGCCATTGCTCTGGCCTACAAAAAAGACTTCGGTCAACCAGGACAAAAAATCAAGGCGCACCTCGGAGACGATATTTCTCAGATGCGGATTTTTGAAGTTCGGGAAGTGGTAAAAAAAGTAGAAAATTTTGACGTCGACATTGCAGAAAAAGACGCAAAAGTCATCCGGCCTGATGCCAAAATCGGAGATACGGTTTTTGTCCCTGTACCGCAACACAGCAACTTCGGTCGTATCGCAGCACAAGCCGCCAAGCAAGTAATCTCTCAAAAACTCCAAGAAGCAGAAAGAGAAATGCTGTTTCATAAGTTTAAAGATCGAGAAAGACAACTCCTCACCGCTCGAGTACAAAAAGTCGATAAAGACTGTACGCTGCTCGAGATCGACGGGGTCTCTACTATCCTCCCATGGAGAGATCAAATCCCAGGAGAAAATTATTTTACCGGACAAAAACTCCGAGTGCTTCTCGATCGAGTAGAATTAACCTCAAAAGGACCTCAACTTCGGATTACCCGAGCGACTGATGACTTCATCGTGGCGCTCTTTGAACAAGAAATCCCAGAAATGCGAGATGGGATCGTAAAAGTTGCCAGAATCGCACGAGAGCCAGGAATCCGATGTAAAATCGCTGTGGACTCAGAAGATGACTCTATTGATCCAGTTGGAGCCTTTGTCGGACAAAAAGGAATTCGAATCAACGCCGTTATGGATGAAGTAGGAGATGAGAGATTGGATGTAATTCAGTTTTGTGAAGATAATAAAAAGCTACTTCTCGCAGCTCTCTCTCCTGCAAAAATAGCAAAAGTAGAATTTACGGAAGAAGAAGGAGAAGAAAGAGTAAAAATATTTGTCCGAGAAGACGATCGAGCTATTGCAATTGGAAAAAAAGGACAAAACGTGCGACTTGCTGGAAAATTAATCGGCATGCAAGTAGACGTGATCACCTACGATGGACCTATTGAAGAAATGGAAGAAGAACCAAAGGAAAAGGTAAAAGCAAAACCAAAACGAAAAGTTTCTGATAAAACTACCATCGATAAACTCGAAGGCGTGGATGAAGAAGTGGTAAAAACTCTCATGGAGATGGGACTCTCTCAAGTCAAGCAGTTCGAAGGGCTCAAACCAGAAGAACTCGCCGAAGTGGGGATCACTATGGAACAAGCCAAATCTATCATTGATGCCGTGCAGAAGTATATGGGAATGGAATAAGACAATGAATGCAGAATTACGAATTATGAATTAAGAATTTTTTGAATAAATATTCTTTTGTTCACTGCATGATTCATGATTCAAAATTCTCCCCATCTACTTCTCTCATCACCACTGTTGCATAAAAATAAACCCAATATTCTTTCTCACCTTTTTGCGAACCTCTGGCGGCAGAACAATTTTTCGTCGTGCAAATTTATCTTCTTCTTTTTTGAGCAATTTTACAGGTGGCACGACCGCCACTTCTTGTGAATCACTCATCAAGGGATAAACCACTGGCTTTTTTTCTTCTTGAGCCAGCGCCTTTTGAAGAACTTTTTCATCAACCCGATCGAGAAATTTTTGAAAAAAATCATCCGGCACATCATCTTTTCTGAAGGCTCGTTTGAGTGGTTTTTGTTTTTTTTCGGTCTTTTGCTTTTGTGGTTGAACATTTTTCACAGGTTTTTCCAGCATTTCTTTGATCCAAGATTTGAGCGGTTTATCAATTTTTGGGACCGTCCCCCCGATAAAAGAAGGCTCCGATACCATAATCCGCAAACTATCCGTATCCGTCGCTCCAGAATAATCTGTCACGGTCAAAACCACATCATACTCATTATTTTCATTAATTTTATAATTCGATGGATTTTCTTTGGTCGCAAAAACCGTTCCATTTATTTTCCACTCAAAGCTCTCTAGATCATGATCACCATCCGGATCCGTACTATCTTCTCCCGTCACATTGAGAGAAAAAGGCGAAATTCCAGCGATCTTCCCTGATCCCTGCACTCGTATTCTTGCCGTTGGGACATTGTTTTGAGTGATATTGGCCTGTCCTTCTGAGCCATTGAAATGACGAAAAAAATCACTCGCACTTCCCGTATCAGAATAATCCGTATCCCGAGCAATCGACTCATTGTCGATCAATGCAGAAATCTCTACACAATCCCCTGACCAATTTCCAGCCGTAATATTATCCGCTACACGATCAGCTTCTCCCTGGCTCAGGGTTTCATTTTTCCAGCAGAGGAAGTCCTCCGTCGTCTCGAAGCTCGTCCCAGAAAACAAAATCACCTCTACCGTCCCCGATCCACTCGAGAGGCCGTCTCTTTTGTCCGTATGAATTTCATATGGACTGGACGAACTGATAATCTCTAATGAACTTTGCCCTAGTTTGATAACAATAAACTCTCCCGCACTGACCAAAAAGTCGGTTTCAAAAGTATAGAGCGAAGTTCCATTGTGTTTGATTTCCAAATATTTGAGATTTATTTCCTCATCGGAGGCCGACTTCACATACAGTTCAATAAAGTCCGGACCCGTTTCTGTTTTTCGATCCGGAGAGACTTCGGAAATCACTAGTTCCAAATCCTCCGGATAGGTGGGAGAAATAAAATTTTCTGCCCCTTGAGAATAACGAAAGTTTTGGTCCTCTGGATTTTTGTAAACCAATGGGAAAAATGATCCCTTGATCAAATGTCGATTCCAAATCTCATACCACGCTACCCCACTACTCGTCCCAGACTTGGCCTTGGCATAAGTAACCGTATCGAGAATATTATCCGACGCATCCAAAATCTGAGCCGTCCCTCCATCATTGACCAGAGAAATCGGCGATGGATTCCAATAAAACCAAGCTTTTGTTTCTGGCAAAAAAATTAATTTATCCGCATCCAATGTTGTTGTCGTTCCCTCAGTATTTCCAGCAACGACTTTATTTTCTGCATTTAAAATTACTTCTTGTCCGGCCAAATTTTGCCCCCCTCCAACAAAAACCAATTTATCTTTTTCGTCCAAGAAGCGTTTTTTCGTTCCACTCCCATTCGACACCTGCCAATCAGAAATATCCACCGCTTCATTTCCTTCTAGATAAAACTCAAACCACTCGTCCTCTGCTCCCACATTATGCACTTGAATCTCATTGATCTTCACCGTGGTCGTCCCAGAGACAAAAGTTGGACCAGAAGTCTCTTCTTCCTCTGATGAATCTCCCGATTCATTAGAATTTACGGCTCCTGGAGTCCCATGATCAGACGCGGATGTCCAAGTAGCGCTCTGTTGAGGATCGGCGGTAGAACTTGATCTTTCTAGACTTTTTCCCGTTTCACATGCCGGATAGGTAAACTGCTCAGCCGTATCGATTTCTCCATTTTCATCTTTCAAAGTGATTTCTTCTCCCGTGTTTTTGAGACTCCCCCACGAACTGTCAAAAAGCTGCCCTGAAAAATCAGGGAAAACAATCAAAAAATCATCTTTTTTGTCCACAATCACGGCTCGTGCATCAGCGTTTAAAGTCGCGCCGCCATCAACTGCACTGATCGAATGATTACTCCCTTGTTCAAAAAACTTCCATTCCGTCAGATCGATATTTTCTTCCGAAATATTCCATACCTCGATCCACTCACTATCTCCAGATTCACAGGCACCGATTTCGGAGATGATAATTTTTGAGTCCGCAAAAACAAAGGAAGGAAAAAATAAAACAAACAAAAAAGCGCTCCAAAAAATAGATTTCATATTTTTTAGTTTTCAAAAACCTAATAAAAAAATAATAAAATGTCAAGAATATTAAAAAACAACTTGACTTTTTTGTAAAAAAAAATAAAAAACACAACATGAAGCAAACACTTTTTCCCAGAACTTCTCCTCAAACTCGAAGGAAGCGAGTAGGAATAAAAAACCACTCAGAAAAAAAAGGGAAACACCGCCGAGAAAAAATAAGAATTAAAACCGTGCAGGAACAAAAAAATCGAGGATGTCTGCTTACTGCACTTACTGCAACGGCTATTATCACAGCAGTAGCTGGAGTAATCTATAACAACAAAATCCCAACAACTATGGACGAAATCACCACTATGTTTGGAGCAGATCCAACTCCTCAAGCAACTCAAACGATTAGTGTTCCAGTTCCTCCAAAAATAAAAATACCTCTCAATGAAATAGCTGTAGCAACTGATGAAGAAGCTCCAGAGATTCCTTTTCCTCCTCCCACACCAAAACCGGTTTCACAACCAGAACCAGAATCTAAACCAGCTAGCCCTCCGAATCTCGATCCCGAAAACTCGAGAGAAGTAAGTGAAGAACCGGAACCAATACCAGAACCACCCACCCCTCCAAAATTAAAGATCCAACCTCCTCCTCACCCCCAAGATTCTCCAGGAGAAGATGGAGGAGAGGCAATACAGCCTCCTAAAAAAACATCAGCAAAACCTGTTATCTCGCGACCTCCTTCTAAAAAAGATACACCTGTGAAGACAACGACTAAAACAACGGAAGGAAGAGCCCCTGCTCCGACAACTCCTCATACAAAAACTGTCCCTCCTACAAAACCTCCAGAATCTGAGCCAAAACAAAAACAACCTAAACCAAAGTCAATTCCAGAAGCTCCAAAAGCAAATGCTCAACCAGCTCCTGAAACAAAATCTTCTGTAGCGCAACCAGATGTTGGTACTTTTGCTGAAAAAAAACACGTCTGGGCAACTGGTGGCAGAATAAATTCAAAACCAAACAAGTGGGAACGGGCACTCCGATACTTTGAAAAAACGAGAAGCTTTTCTATTCTTGAACTAAATGGAACCACAATAGAAGATGGCAAGGGAGATTTCCAAAATATAACAAGTGATAACATGTATAAAAGAGGTATGGAAATCCCAAAAAACAAGCCGATCGTGATGGCTTACTATACTCTGAAAAAAGGAGGAGAAATATATCCTCTCCCTATAGATGAAAATTTCAACATTGATTTTACAGGGGCTGAAAAAATAAACGAAGCTCTTATCGTCGGAACCCACCCTGGGGATTTTGGAGTTGCGGTGTTTCAAGATGGAAAAATTTTTCACATAAGCAGCATGCACACTGGAAAACCAGCGTTCCCAACAGAAAAAAATCTCCCAAAAAATGATAAAGGAGCTCAAGCTTCTCAAGCAAATAAGGACAACATCACAACCTCCACACCCTCTACAAAAAGACCTGAAATACAGTTTTCACGAGGATACAACAATGGAACTCCAAAACCAGATGGCACAGAAAAAATGCTTGATTATTTTACGGGAGAAGATGGAAATTCTGATTCTTTTCGTGTACAGAGAATGACCGATCAAATAGCTACCGATGGTAAAGGCCATCAAGTGGAAATAACTCCATCGATGTACAATAAAGAAATAAAAGCTTTTGTGACGCTCTACAAAGACGGAAAAACGCACCTCACTAAACCAGTACATATCGCCGCAGATGGAAAAGTAAAAGTGGATGAACTGGTACTACAAGGAATCCGAGACAAAACAATCAAAGGGAAAATAACCATTGTCCATGCAAAAGGAAATATTCTGCGCCCTATCGCCAGCCAAGATTTCAAACATCTCGTCCCGGCTAATGACATCATCCCAACCCCAAAAAAAAATGCCGCCTAAATTTTATTTACAAAACTTCTCCACCAACTCCTCAGCTAAACCAATATAAAGCTCCGGCGTGAGCCCTTTGAGTCGTTTTTTTTCTTCGATTGACAGATCTGTCGTCTCGATAAACTGCCATACTTCAGCCAGCATGAGCACTCGCCCTCGAGAGAAATCTTTGAGCTGATCATAGGCATCATGATGTCCATGCGCTCGCAAGACCGTCTGAACGGCTTCCGTAAGTACTTCCGGGGCAGATTCTAAATCTTGAACCAAAACATCTTCTCGGATCTCGAGTTTGTCCAGACCCTTTTCGAGGGACTTGAGCCCAAGCAAAAAGTGTCCAAAAACCAGTCCAAAATTCCGCTGCAGTGTGGAATCTGTGAGATCTCTCTGCCATCGAGAAATCGGCAGCTCATCGGCCAAGGTCCGAGCGATCCCTCGAGCCAGCTTGAAGTTCCCCTCCGCGTTCTCAAAATCAATCGGATTGACCTTATGCGGCATGGTAGAGGAACCCACTTCTCCCTTCACCACTTTTTGGCCGAAGTACCCCAGACTGATATACCCCCAGACATCTCGCGCTAGATCGATAAAAATACTCGAAAAATGAGACAAATTATGCATCAAAGCCACCTGCCCATCGTGTGATTCGATCTGCGTCGTAAGTGGATTCCAGACAAGTCCCAGTCTTTTTTCGACAAACTCCTGCGAGAGGCTGATCCAGTCAGCATCTGGAAACGCTGCCTTATGAGCCGCAAAAGTCCCAGTGGCTCCATTTATTTTCCCCAAAATGGGCAAACACTGGGTCGCCTGAATCCCTAAATTGAGCCGATGATAAAACACGGCCATTTCTTTCCCCATGGTCGAAGGGGTTGCCGTCTGTCCATGTGTCCGACAGAGCATCGGGATGGATTTCCACTCGAGGGCCTGAGTTCGGATATCGCCCGCCACATCTTCTAGTTTTGATAAAAGCTTAGATCGACCTTCTTTGAGAATTAAGGCATAACTCAGGTTATTGATATCCTCCGAAGTACAGGCGAAATGGATCCAGGGCCAGTATTTTTCTTCCATTTTTTCTCGGAGAAAAAACTCCACCGCCTTCACATCATGATTGGTGGTCGATTCTATTTTTTTAATCGCCTGATAATCTTTTTCTGAGAAATTCTGATAAACATGGCACAAGGATTTTTCTAAGGTTTTTGGAATCTCCGACGCAATCCCCCGACTCGCAAGAAAAAGTAACCACTCGATCTCGACTTCTACCCGGGCTCGCATCAGACCAAATTCAGAAAAAACCGGCCCCAGCTCTGAAACCTTGGCATAGTATCGACCGTCGAGAGGAGAAAGAGGGAATTCCATAAGAAATTTATTAAAATCTAAGTAAGCTCAGATGATTCTTTTGAAGTAGTTTTTTGGGGTTTTGTTTCTACTTTTTTGATATCCGCCGCGTCAAAAGTATCAATCGTCTCCGCTTCCAAAAGAAAAACCTTTACCTTTTGATTCAAAATATCAAGCCCGATCACTCGAGCTTTTTCTTTTTTTGGGGTCATAACAGTTTGTTTGATGTGTGGAAGTCCTTTTCTCATAGCTCGATATTCATCGACCTCATAGAGGAGACAACATTTGAGCTTCCCACACGCTCCAAGAAGTTTATTGTTATCCTTGATCACAATCCCCTGATCACGAACCGCATCCATGGGGACGGCTGGTAAATCAACTTTAAAAGTAGAACAACACGTTGGCTGGCCGCAGTTTCCAAATCCTCCAATGATTCGAGCCTTATCCCTCGCCCCTACCCGCTCCAGATGAATCCGACAATGAAAAGTTGAATTAAGCTGTTTGAGCAGTTCCCGAAAATCTACCGCCTCTTCACAAGTAAAAAAGAAGGAAACAATACTTTTATTCCATCCATATCGAGAAGCAAAAATCCGCATCTCGAGATTTTGTTCATTGGCCAGGTCTTGTGCTTTGAAGATTCGATCTCGCTCTCCTTCTTGATTTGCTTCGTGTGTCTTGAGATCTTCAAAATCCAGCTTTTTGACAAACTGCCATCCATCCTCGATCCCTCTTTTTCTTTTGACTACTCCCGCTTCGCCAATCACTTTAGCGACCAGCTCTTCACGTTCTTTTTTAATAATAATTTTTTCTTGCGGATTTACTTCTACATCTTCTGGCACTTCCGATGTCACCAAACGATATCTCACGAGATCCACGGCTTCTATTTTCATCACTCACAAACTAGCAGAAGAAAGGGAGGAAAGCAAGGAAAACACTAGCTTTTAGTTCTTAGATCTTAGTTTTTAGAATCCTTGATTCATAATTCATGATTCGTAATTCTTCATTACTCATTACTCATTATTCATTGTTAATCCCTATCGCCAACCGCTCCAACGCCAGCTTCGCATTTACATTTTGTTTAAACGCCCGATGCGTCTCGTAGAGCAGATCGAGTTTTCCGTGATGTTTATCGAAGATCCGGGCATACACGATGCTCTCGTGCAAAAAATTATGGAGGACATTTTTGTCTTTGGCCTCTTTGGATTGCTTAACCAACTGATCAATATGCTGAAACTTGGTAATCAAATCACGGCTCTCAAAAAACTGCTGAATTTCTTCTGAAATTTGCATCTCCTGAGGCGTCCTAGACAGTCGTACGACGGTCACTCGAGAGAGAATCGTTTCGAGCAGTTGATGGTGATTTTGAGTGGTGAAGATAATCACCGCCTGCGGCGGAGGCTCCTCGACGAGTTTCAAAAGTGCCTGAAAAGCCCCTCCACTGGCTCGCTCGATATTCTCCAGGATCACTAATCTTTTGGGCGCGGCCGGCTTCTGGGCACACCACTTGATCATCCCTCGGATGCTCTCTGTATCATCTCCATCTTCGCCTATCTTGAAACTGGCTCCCAGATCCACAAACACCCGGGTATCCGGATGAATTCCCTTTTCTATTTCGGTCATAGACGTTCCCTGCAGCTCAGATGCAATATGAAGGGCCAAATCCAAATTATCCCCGTGTCTTGACAGCAATACCCGCTGTGGGAAGACCGATTTTTCGAGCCATTTTTGGATCTTTGGGGGAAAATTCATAACAGAAAAAGAAATGCCAAAAAATAATTAGCAAATCTGGAGAAAGATGCAAAAAACTTTTCTGCAAAAAACTACTTCTTTTCCAAAACATGCTCCATCCTTGACCAAACTGATTCGTGAAATTGAGGGCAAGGGTCTTCTGCCTCTTCTAGAACTGGATGTTCTGCCACATAAGCCGCATAATCTGCATCTATCCGGTCCAAATGTACTTGAATCTCTGCTCGATCATCTTTGCCTAATTCTGCTTCAATGATGGCTTTAAAAGTCTCAAATTGAGATTGATTCATCGTTCGAAATATTTCCCCAGAACGTCTATTTCCAGAATACCCCACCTGGAACTGTACACCACTAAAAAAACTCCATGTGTACCGAATTCCTCCCCGATTAACATAAATTCCTTGAATAGGTTCTCCTGGGATAACACGGGCAACCTCTAAGGGGCCGTTAACAAATTGTTGGAATTCAAATAAGTCGATACAACTAGGAATTTCGGGAACATCAAGTCCCAAACCAAATTTTTCTCTTATTTTTTTCATTTTTTCCCAATGTTCACGAAGTGTTTCTGGATCAATATCCCCTATTATTGGTTCAAAATTATGACGAGGTGATATATTCATATTTCCCCCTCCTAATTCTGCCGTACCTCCAAACTTATCTCTCCGCGATCTACCTATGTTCTCTATTTCCAAATTTGAAAACAAAGAATGTGCATCTCCTTCTGAAGACCCTTTTAATTCAAACTGAACTGGACTTTCCATTCTTTCCGCAGCTCTGCTTCCCAATTCAAGTTGCGCTTCACTGTTTACAACGATGATAGTATCTTCATCGCCTTCTCTAATAGCTTCTGCTAACGATTTGTGCCAGTTTCTTACTGGAATTTCAATTCGAGTTTTTTCTTTTTCTAGACTCATTTTTAAAAAAGTTAAGAAATACTTATTACTGAACTACTTCGTAACGTGGTTCTGCACCAATCCCTACAAAATCAGAAAGCATTACCGCATGAACCTGCTCTGCAACATTTGGAAATTCTGGATCCTCCGGATCAACAATTTCAGCCGCAACTACTTGAGAAGCATTTTCAAAACCGTCTCCTCCAGGAGAGTTTGGAATAATAGCTTTAATTTCTGCCACCCTCCCTGCCGGAATTTGCAAAACTGCTGCCATCTTTTAAAAGATTAAAAAATAAAGATGATTTATATATAGCAAAATTTTATTTTTTGTCAAGTAGAATCTTCACTTTTTCCCCATCAATCTCCATTGCCTCTCCACCATTTTTTGATTCTTTTATTTCTACCGCCAAAGTCTCCTCAGAAATCATCGCTTCAAATTGATCAAAAGCGGACTTCAAAACCTCAGAATCTGTCTCGTATTGAACGGTTATCCGATCGGAGACTTCAAATCCTTTGGTTTTCCTCATCTCCTGGATGGTCCGAATAATCTCTCGGGCAAATCCTTCGGTTTCTAGTTCTGCAGAGATTTCTGTGTCGAGAAGCACGACTGTCCGTTGAGTGGCTTCGGCTTCCACTCCTTCTTCACAGAGAAATCCAAACTCATACTCGCCGGATTCAAGAACCTCTCCAGCAACCTCAATCTGTCCGTCTTTGAGTTCTTTGAAATTTCCTTTTTTCCCTTCCACGATGAGCTCCTGCACTTTCTTCCCAAATTTCTTTCCCACCTGCCGGGCATCTACTTTTACGATTTTTTGGGCGATACCGTCGAGCGAGGTAAGGATTTCGACTTCCTTTACATTGGCTTCCTCTCCAATCACCTCCAACGGAAGGCGAGACGGCGCCGTCTCGCCTTCGGCGATGGCGAAACGAATTTTTTGCAACGGTTGCCGGAGCTTTATTTTCTTTCGTGCTCGGATTGCTGCGGCCAACTTCACAATCTCTCGAGAGACATCTACCTGATCTTCTGATTTCTTATCCACCCAATCCTGGATCGGAAATGGGAAACTCTCCAGATGTACGGACTCTCCTCCTCCCAGATCTCGAAACAATCGATCCGCAAAAAACGGACACGCTGGGGCCAAAAGCTTGGAGAGGTTAAGCAGCACATAATGCAGTGTCTCGTACGCGGACTGCTTGTCTGCAGAAATTTTACCTGGTTCTCCTTCCCAGAATCGTCGTCGAGATCGTCGCAGATACCAATTATTGAGATTATCGACAAACTTCGGGATCGTCCTCAGCGCCGTCTCCAGCTCGTATTTATCAAACGACTCTCGGAAGGTTTTGATCGTGGTCTGCAGCTCAGACAAGATCCATTTGTCTAAGTCGTTTTTGGCCTCTGGAAACGCAAACGCACAAAAATAGCTCCCGGTCTCAGCCTTCGGCGGCGTCATAAAATTCTCGAAGTTCACTGCCCCCCCAGAGGTGATCAAATGAAAGCTCCGAATAATATCTCCATGGGTCGCCACACAAATATTTTTTCCTGGATGTTTTTGCGACATTTCGGTGAAAAATTCTCTCACCCGTGGGACAAAATCTTCTGGTTTCTCTGGACTATTGAGCTTGTACCGCTCTGCTCGAGGCGTCAGTGGCTTCCCATCAAGTTCTCCAAATTCTGGCTCTATCAATCGATCATCAAAAATAACTTCTCCAGAAAAGTTCTTTTCTGATTTCAAAATATTAGCCGTCTCTCGCGTCCGCTCAAAAGGCGAAGCAAAAAGCACATCAAAATCCGGTAAATTTTTTGCCGTTTTGACCACTTCCTTTTTCCCTTTTTCGGTTAAATGATGCGATTCCTGTACCGTGTGCCCAGAATAAATCCCCGCCACATTGTGATCTCCCTCTCCATGTCGACAGATAAAAAACTTCGTCGGCTGCCAACCATCAATATTGGCATAAGTCGAGAAGAAATTGTAAGCATTTCGGATCGGAAGAATGACATTTTTGAGTACTTCTTCGACCCCTCCTTCTGCGAAGTTGAAATTCTCTCCTTTCATTACCGAAGAAGCCATGAGATAAAAACGCATCGCATCCGAACCATATTTATCAAAAATCAAAGTTGGATCCGGATAATTATTTTTGGATTTAGACATCTTCGTCCCGTCTTCAGCTAGGATCGTTCCAGTACAGATACAGTTCTTAAACGAATGAGAATCCATCAAGGCGGTCGAAAGTACGTGAAGGGTATAGAACCACCCCCGTGTCTGTGCAATGTACTCCGCGATGAAATCAGCCGGTTGGAAGTCGGAATTCGGAAGTGGGAATTCGGAAGTGTTACCCAAAATATTTTTTCCCATTGGGTTGCATTCTATTTTGGAATCTCCTTTCCACATTCCTTTTTGGTAGTTGTTTTTTAAATAAAACTCTTCCGTGCCTGGAAAGGCATTGAGTAAAATTCTTTTACTGCCTCTTTTTTTTGCCTCATTTTCAAAAAGAGAAAGAGCCTGGCTTCCTAAATTTTGTTTTTGAAAATCTTTTGAGATGACTAGGAATCTAAGGATACAATCCTTATTTTCTAAAATCTTAAACGTCACGAGTCCAATAATTTGACTGTTTTTTAAAATTAAATTTCGTTGGTATTCCTCATTGTCTTCATCAAAATATTTTTTCCGACGTTCATTCATTTCAAGCTTATGTTCTTCATAAAAGTCTTTTTTTAATATGTTTGAATAAGCTTCAAAGTCTTTTTTTGTTTTTACTTCTTGAAATTCAAATTCTGCATTCCGCATTCCACATTCCGCATTTGCAAAAGGATAGTGCTTCTGAGCATACGGCATCGCTCCTGATTCAAACCAACAATCCAACACTTCTGGAGTCCGGTGCATTTCACCAGCACATTTTTCACACTTCCAGGTAAGTTTATCGACAAAGTGTTTGTGAAGATCTTTCACTTTTTCACCAGATAATTTTTCCAGTTCTGTAATTGATCCCACCGTCTGTTCATGCTCACACCGATCACATTTCCAAATCGGAATCGGAGAACCCCAGTATCGATTTCGAGAGAGATTCCAATCCGGAGCACTTTCTAGTCCTTTTTCAAACCGTCCTTCTTTCAGATGTCCTGGCACCCAGTTTATTTCTTTGTTATTTTTGAGCATTTTGTCCTTGATCTGCTGCACATCGAGGAAATACGCCAATTGAGGCTTGTAAATCAACGGAGTCTCACATCGGTAGCAATGTGGATACGAGTGCGAATGCTGTTCTTTTTTAAAAAGGGTTCCTTCTGACTCCAAAAACTGATTTATCTTTTTATTGGTTTCTGGATCGATCACCGACATTCCTGAGAAATGTACAATTTCCTTTTTAAAAATACTGTGATCATCCACCGAATCCATGTCCTGGATCGGCAATTTATTTTTGGTTGCGTAGTTGAAATCGTCTTCTCCAAAAGGGGCCAAATGCACGATCCCCGTCCCATCAACATCAGAAACAAAATCTGCTCCCACTACTCGGAAAAGGCCTTCTTCGGATTTTTCTGAAAAATAAGGAAAAAGTGGTTCGTATTCTTGGCCGACCAGATCTTTTCCAGGGAATTTTTCTACTATTATCGCCTCCGGGACCAGGTAATCATCATCAATTTTCGTGAGCCAATCATATTTTTGTGGAGAAAGACCTTCTTTTTCTGGATTTTGCAAGATGTACTCATGGATACGTTCGTATTCGGCATCATCGTAGATGAATTTTTTGTCGTAACCTTTTCGCCAGAGAGGGTGATAAGGTTTTCCCTTACTATCTGTTTTTATTCGTTCCCCCTCTTTATTTTTGCTCTCCCCTCCGTTAACCCCCGAGATATCTCGGGGGTTAATATCCGAAGGAAATGCTCCACCCTCAGATTTCAACTTCCAAGACGAAAACCATTTTATTTTCTGCAACATCTTTTCCAAACTCGGTCCCTCTTCTTCCACCTCTATCGTCAAATGCACATGATCTGACATAACCACTAGATCAAATACTCTATAATTCTCTTCCTCAATAATTTCCTTAAAAATATTAGCACAAATTTTTCTCTTTTCTTCGGTGTCAAACATCGCTTCCCCTCCCTCGGTATTAAAAGTGATAAAATAATGTCCCGGATTAACTTCATGCGGATCATTTGATATGTCTTTCACATTTTTCCCGAAGAATTTCTCCACTAAATTTTCCGTCACA
>CAYFMH010000035.1:0-16866 GCA_964344165.1 uncultured Candidatus Peribacteria bacterium
TACTAACCAAATTTTATATCAATTATTCTGAATTTCAAAGGCGGTTTAGTATAACGTCCAACCTACGTCCCGAATCCTCGGGACTTCGGTCGACAAGAGAACATTGAACCTGCGGTGGCTAGAGTTGGGGATGAATTTAACCTGGTAGATTAAATGGGAGAACTTCTATTCGGCATACTTGTTCATCTTCATCAAAATCAATAATACAATTTCCACGAGAATCACTCTCTACGACTGGGTTGTTGCTAACTTTTATTATAGAAATTCCTGTTTCTGGATCAACGGTTATTCGTGGTTTTGAGGTGGTTTTTAGCATGGTATAAAAATTAAAGATATTTTTTAATTTTAGATGATTTATACAGGGTGATAATTTTTATGGAGTCTTCTTCTTTTGTGGTGATAAGTATATAAACGAAACCGTCTTTTTTTCTTTTTATGATTGTAATTATTCCTTCTTGGTCTACTTTGTCTGGTTTTTCTAAGCAAAAGATTACTTCTCTTGAGCTAATACCTCTTGCTTTCATTTGTTTTTTGGCATGCTTCGTGTAGATCACCAGTTTCATGTAACGTTTCGATTAACGACAATTTTATTTAATACTTCTTCTGTTTTTTTTGCAAGAAAAATCTGTCGTTGACTTAAGATCAAAGAATTTAACCAACAGAGAAACAACTTCTGCAAATTCGCTTTGTAGGCTACAGCACAAACAACTTGCTATCTAAGTTCCAAACCTTCTCTTCGCCAAGGAAAAGGGTAGGGGGTAAGAGAAGGTGGGTGAAGCTGGAATGAAAAAGTAAAAAACACGGCCAGAACCGGAAGAGTTACTGTCGTCCCGGGGGTCTCAACTAATTACATCCACAGGCCTGACGGGAAACTGAATACTTACTGTTTCCGTAGTATGTTCCAGCAGGGCCATTGCAAGACCATCGTGGATCAAAGCTGGTTTCTCCACAGCTAACTGCTTGTCCGTTATTAGAACAAAGTCCACTAATAGTTGTCCCATAATCGGTCTCATTGGTCATTTCACAAATACTGCTAGAGCCCCCTCCTGACCCCACACGCGATGGTTGTGATCCAGCTCTTTTTTTTGAACCGTATTCTAGTTCTCGTTTTGTTCCATCAGAATAAGTTATTGTTCCTGTCCAAGGAATCATATAACCAGATCCATCATCGGCATGTTCCCAGGTTCCACAAAAGTTTTTTTTTCTTCCTCTTAAAAATTTGTGGCCACATCCTTCACTTCCTTCTGAACAATCTTCTCCCGAATTGCAAATCCAATCTCCTGCCTGAGCCTTATTTCCTTCATCGCAAGCAGCCGTAGCGAGGATTATACCACAAGCCAAAGTTATTCGATGTGTCCATCTTTTAACTTCAAAACTTCCTTGGGATACTTCTTTTTGTTCTGTTTTATTTCCTTGAAAAGAATCGATAACGTTTCCTAAAATATTCATTTGCCAAAAATTAAAATATATCGCTTATATATTCTTTGTGCTGAATATTGTCAACTAAATTTTAGGTGAGCCCAAAAGCTTGTTTTAGTTCTCTTTCTAATTGTGCCGGGTCAGTTATTTTTTCATACTCTGACCAAGCTTTTATACCATTGGTTCCTTGGAAAGCTTTGGCGAGCTCTTTTAATTTTTCAATATCATCATCTAATTTTTCTACGACTGTTGAGTTGTTCAATGATGATTGTAATTCATCCCAACTTTTGATTGGATTAGCCGCTCCCTCGAGAGTAATTGGTTTGGCTTGGAGTCGGAGTTCGGTGGCAGAGATATTGTCTCCAACATCAGAAAGAGCATTTGCAATTCTTTCCCAATCTGCTTCTTGGACATGTGCATTTCGGCCAAGTTCTTGGATAATTTTAGCTCTGTCTTCATCTGGGTTGTATTCTGATCTTCCAATAAATACCCGCATGTTTCCAGCCTGATTTTCTCGGACAGCCACTTCTTCAGATTTCTTTTCGGATTTAGTTGTTGGCTCAGAGCCAGCCCCCTTGGCTGAATATTCTCCAGTAAATGTAGCGTTTCCAGAAAGTCTTTGGATAGCGGCCTTGATTTTAACGGCATTTCCAGATTCAATAGCGGCTTTTAGTTCTGCATCATTTTTGAATCCTGCTGGGAGAGCAGCAAGGATCGAGCTTGAATAAGATTTGATAGCATCGGTTCCTAGATCCATAAAGGATTTATGGAGTACCTCTCCCGCTTCCTTCCCAACTTTCCCAGAAATATCTGATTTAAGCTGTGTGACCTTTTTTTGAGCATCTGCTCCAGACGGAGAAATCCATCCTCGGCTTTTAAAATCCTCTGTTATAGCATTTCCGGCATTAGTTTCATAATCCCTCATCATAGCCTGAGGGGCTCTGGAAAGGGCACGGAGAGACATATTGCCATCGCCTCCAGGCATCGGAAGTTGTACCATATCAGAGGCGGCTCCAGCAGCGAATTTACCAGCGGTTTCTCCCACACTTTTGATCTTGTCGGTGATAAATGTGGCCTCGGTATCCTTGATCGCCCAGAACGCGGCCCTCCAAAAAATAATAATGGTGGCGAGCTTCCACATGAGCCCGTAGACAGACGACACGCCGAACTGGCTCAGCGCCCCCTCACCAATCCCGAGGAACTGATCCGTCTTCATCTCTGGGAAGTCCATCATCGCGGTCACCATCACAAATGACAGCGCAAACGCCCCTGCGATCTTCAGTGGCATGATGAGATGGGTGATGACTTTTTTTCCGAAGTCGAGCTCGCCTCCGCCGGAGATCCCCATGATCCCCACGGCCACGAGGGCAGGGGAGCAGATGAGGATGAGCCAGAGGACGAGCACTCGGACGATCAGTGCGACGAAGACCGCTACGAGCGCCACACAGTACATGAGTCCCAGGATCATTGAGAAGAGCACATTTTCAGCGACGTTGATGAAGTTGCCCTGATTGGCGGCAAGGGCGGGGAGTTTTTCGAGGTTTTGGAAGTACACCCCGAAGGCCAGGAAGATGTTTCGGGTTTCGTGGCCGATGTTTCGGGCTTCGATTTTGTCGAGGACACAGAGCATGCCTGATTTTGGTCCGGAGGCCGTGTCACACATGGTGTTATTGATCCACCGTCGGAAGGATTTACACTGTCGGTTTTTGTCGAGCCATTCTTTTGGTGGGTCAGTGAGGCTGGCTTTAAATGTTCCACTCCCTCCGGCGTTAGTCATGTTACATTCTTCTCCAGCTTTGTCTTCTCCAGCTTTGGGAGGACACGTACACTCAGCTCCGGTCTCAGTCGTCATGTGCGTGAGGAGGGCTTCGAGGTTGTTGCCGCCGCCTTTGGCCTCGATCGCGGCATCGGAGATGGAGAGGATCGAGATCGTCCCTACGTGGACCGCGTCGATGACTACCCGAAATCCGAGCAGTGAGAAGTTCACGGCGATCATCGCGAGGATGACCTTCGGGAGTTTGTCTTTGATCGTCCAGTTGCTTCCTTCGCCTCCGACAGAGCTGTAGAGATTGGCAAACGCCAGATAGAGCAAAAACAGCACAAAAATGATATTGACCAGGTTTCGCACAAACCGCCACATCGGCAGGATCGCCTGCATGGGCACTTCTCCCGTGATGAGCTCGGTCCCCAGCAGATCACCCCCAAACTGGATCATCAGCAGGGCCAGTCCGGTGAAGATTTTGATCAGCAGCGAGAGGATCTCAGCGAAGCTTTTGAGGGCTTCTTGGTTGAGGGAATTGGCATAGGCGAGGTCGGGAACAAAGGTCAGGCAGGCACAAATAATTAAAAATGAAAAATGAAAAATTCCAAATTTCAAATTCCAAATTCCAAATGAAGGAGTAAAAATTGTAGATTTTAGATTGCAGAATGCAGAATGTGGAATGCAGAAGTTGAAATGCGGAAGTCGAAAGTCGGAGTGCGGAACTCGGAATGCGGAAGCCGAAAGTGGGAAGTCGGAATGTGGATTTTGGAGTTTAGATTTACTTACTTCTTGCCCTGTCGGCCGTAGTTTTGGATCATCTTCTGAATTTAACGAAGGCTGATTCTTACTTCTTGCTCCTTTTTTTGATACAATCCCATTTCCAAACCCAGTTTGGAACTTGTTTTTGAGCGATACAATCCACTTTTTGATCATTTTTCTATTTTTGCTTCGAAAAATCTAAGGATTATAGCACAGAATGGGTTTTAAATCAAGGGAAATAAGGAGCAAGGAGAAAGGGAAAATTCAACTATCCAAACCTTCTCTTCACAAAGGAAAAAAAGAGAATTTAAGAGAAGGTGGCGAAGAATAAACAGGCAAAAATCTATTTTTTCCAGAGCCGGAAGAGTTATGAGATGACGGTATTGTTTTTTGGGGAGAGGGGAGGTTTGTCTCTCGCTGAGTCGGGTCTTTTTGACTCGTCTTCTGCGTGGGACATTGGTTCGTGGTGTTTGACTTTTTTTCTGTTTTTCATATACTTCTGATGATGATTCCTGAGGATAAACTAGATTTGATTATTGAGATCTTGCGTCAGCATGATAAGCGTTTTGATTATCTTGAAAAAGCGAGAGATGACGATCGGGCTGAAAACACGAGAAGATTTGAACAAATTGAAAAGAGATTTGAACAGATTGATAAGAGGTTTGAACAGATTGATCGTCAGTTTGTAGAACTGAAAGAAGAAATAAAAGAAATGCGGCACGATGTAGGCAAGGACAAAGATAAATTGCAAGAAGTTTATGAAGCTCGAGATCGAGTGAGTGTGAGTTTTACAAGAGCTTGGACAACGGCGTCATTTTTCATTGCTTTGATTGCTTCAACCATTGTTTTGGCCGTGGTGAAGGCGTTTTAAAAGACATTTTTGCGAAAATCAAACTTAAAAGTACTACTTTCACCCAGAGCAATCCACAGGTAAAACCTTATAGTATGGGGAAAAGCAATTTCCGGATTCACGGAATAAAAGTTTTTAAAATAGAGTTTATCTTTGATTCTAGTGATTTTGACACCCTCATTTTTGAGAGTACACTGAGAGCAGTCAATGAAATACAAAATAAAAAATAAAGGGATTTCCCTTCTCATTGCGATGGGAACATCGCTCCTCCTGCTGGGAGTGGTAATGATGATTCTTTTTGCGGTGTCTCGATCTCTCGAGCAGACAGCCAATATCGAGCGGTCCAACCAGATCTTTTTTGCGGCGGAGTCGGGGATTGAATCAGCTTTTTTTCACCATAATTCACGAGGAGCGGGGACACACTTCATGGGGGAAGATGATTCTCAAAAAATTCTTCATCGGGTGATTAGTTCGCTTGTAAATTGGAAAATAGATGGTCGATCGGATCCTTTGACAGGAATTTTGAAAGAAAATCAAACAATTCAGATTCCATTTTTTTGGGATAGTGCAGAAAATCCTTTAGCACCGTACTCACAAGAAGGGGCTAATATGTCTGGGCAGGGGTTTGAACTTTCCTTTACCAAAGAAAATATTCCGGATGGATTTGACTTTGGGACGAGCACAGAAGAAATCCTTATCGATTGGAAAATTTCGCGAAAGCATCCGACAGCAGGGTTACAAACTTTTCTTCCAAAAGATGATGGGGGATGTGTAGGAATTACTGAGTTTATTTGTAAGTCACAGTTGCCAGCAACGATTACTTCATCAGATCCAATAGAGGGGAAAATGACTCCTTGTCTCAATGTTGATAATTGTCCGACGACGCTGGGAGCTTTTTTGAGTGAGGGGATTAATTTTCAACTAATTTTTCGACCGATTTTACCTTTTGTGAGTGAAAATGGAGAACAAAAAATTCCAGGAATCCCTTTTGTACTTACTACTAATGGTACACCTGTCACAAAAAGCTCATATGATATTATAGCTAATATTGCACTGGGAGATTTTACACAAAAATTACAGCTTACTATTCCAGAAAAAACTTCTATCGGATCATTTGATTATGTGATTTTTGACTAGGAGTGTATCCAATAAGCCATGATTTCATCACTTTTTTAGCCCTTTTCTATTTTATCTTCGTTGTTCCTCGTTTATTTAGCTCCACTAAATTGCATTCCTCTCGCCTCGTTAAAATAAAAATGATTCAAAAAATTAATAAAACCAGACTTATCAGATCCACTCCGAAAAACAACATGAAAAGATTTCTGAGCATCGGGTTGATCTGTCTCGTTTTTTTGAGTTTTTCTGCTCAGGCTCAGTCCAATGATGAGGGCCCAAGTCCGATCGAGCGGACATCGGGAGATCAGACGCATCCTTATGGTGATATCCAGTGGGAGCAGATTGATATCGATGGGATGGTGGTGCATTACGAACAGAAATTTGGAGAAAAAGTAGAAACCATTTTTAAAAGCGCCAAAGGGAAGGTGAATTGGGAAGAAGCCCAGGGAGAGAAACTAGAATTAGCGCTCAAAATTCTCCGGGAGACTATTGCCCGTATCCGTCCAAATGAGGATATTTTGGTGTATCTCAAATATCGAAGTATTTTATTTCTTCTCCAAAAAGAATCTCCGGTTGAGGAGATAGTTTTTTCTGAGGACGTCAATGCTCCCAACGAAGAAGATTTACAACCAGAGAGGACTCGTCGAAGGAAGGAATTAGCTAAAGAATCAGATTTATTGTGCCCAATGAAAATCGGAGTTGGAGAAAAACGAGAAATAGAGATTCCAAATATTCATGGAGAAGATTGTAAAAATATCACTTTTTTACGTTTTTTGGCGGCCAAAGATTTTCACAATGAAATGCGAGAAATACGGAAGATTTTTGATCAGGTACACTATGATAATATTTCTGATCCGAGTTTTATGATTCAGACTGGTGTTAAACATCTCCGGATGCACCATCAGTGCCTAGAAAAGATTTGTGATAAAGTTTTTTGGACGTGTGCCCAAACTCCACATTTGAGTAATGATCAAGCTTCTAGAGAAATAGGTTGGTGCCAAGAAAAAGCAAATAAGATCATGGAGCTGCAGCAGGCCAAGTTTGACTACATCATGACCGGGAATCAGTCCAGAAAAGAGAGAATTCTCATCGAGGAACGATTTTCAACCATTCGAGAGCATTTCCGAAACTACATTCATGAGCGGATGACGAATTTTCTCGTACAGCTCAAACACTTCGAGGGGCATGTAGATAAGCTGATCAAGTGGCCGAAAAGGAACTAATGGGGGGCGAAAAATTCCAAATTACAAATCCCAAATAACAAACAAGATCATGGAAAAGAATTATGATTTAGAAGAGAGAACCTTTCAATTTGCAAGATCTGTTTGTGGTTTTTGTAAAGAAATTCCAAAAAATACTTCTAATATTGAATATTCTAAACAGGTTATCCGTTCGTCGGGGTCTATTGGCGCAAACTACATAGAAGCTAATGAATCATTCAGCAAAAAAGATTTTTTGTTTCGAATAAAGATTTGTCGAAAAGAAGCAAAGGAGACAATTTATTGGTTAAGGTTGATTTCTGAAACAAATTCGAAAGATTTTTCAAAGAAATCAGAGGAATTGATAGACGAAGCAACTCAACTGAAAAAGATTTTAAGTGCTATTTTAGAAAAATCACAATAAAAATTGTTCCGATTTGTTTGGAATTTGTTATTTGGTGCTTGGAATTTTTATGTTAGGTTTTAAAACTTAATTCCTGTTTCTTCTGTGATGATGGCTTCTGCGTCAGCGACGAGTTTATCAATCTGTCCAACTTCTGAGATGATGATGTGATCGTAGATTTTAGCTAAACTGATTTCCTTTTTCATTGATTGGACTCTTCTTTTGATTTCTTCATCTGAGATGGCGTTGTCTCGTTCACGAATTCGTCGGATAAGGTCTTCTACCTCTTCAGCGGGAGAGAGAAAAATAGAGGTGAAATAATCTCGTGGAAGTGAGGTTCTAGCTTGTTCAAACCCTTGTACATCAAACTCTTTGACAACTACCTTACCAGCTTCTACGCCTTCGATCAGTGGGGCGCGGAGGGTCCCATAAAAATCATTACCATGGACACAGGCGTGTTCGAGAAACTCTCCGGTTTCTACCTTACGTTCAAATTCTGCTCGAGAAATGAAATGGTAGGGATCACCATCCGATTCACCGGGACGAGGTGAACGGGTGGTCCAGCTAGCTGGAAAAAGAAAATCTGAATAACGGGCTTTTAATTCATTGATAAGTGTACCTTTTCCGACGCCGCTGGGGCCAGAAATAAAGACAATTTTTCCTTTTTCCATTGCACAGAGGATAGCAGTTTTGACTAAAAAATAAAATTAAACGGCTTCTTGAAGAGTGTCTTCTACTTCTGTTTTGACTCCATGCCTAAGGACAAAGTCTGCTTCAGGGAAGCTGCCGCTTAGGGATTCAGGATCTTCTTTAGGTTTATTTAGTTGTAAAGCATCGAGGTCAATTCCTACTAGGTAGTCCATTTTTTGTGGGGTTAATTAATAATTTAGTCCTCTTTGAGGACAGAAGTTACCAGTGCTAATACCTCTGTGGGAGACATGTCTGCGTAGAGATCAGCATCTGGTTTTGGCTGGCTTACTAGGATAGGGCAGCCTTGTGCTGTGAGCGCTTGTACAGTGGTAGTGGCGATATCATCTTGAAGTCCCTGCCAGAGGGCCTCATTTCCTATGACGGGGAGTCCTGCCAATAAATCTCGTTGTGAGTGTAGTTCTGAGAGTGAAATCATGTTTTAGTGTATGATAGTTTCTCCGTTGTGACCATCGTCGGTAATACCTTCAACAGCAGTGATAGTGTCAAATACTAAACCGCCTCTTGCTTCGGCAGCTCGAAGTTCTGCTTCTCCTAAATCGTCTTGTAGTGATTGCCATACTTCTTCATTTCCGAAAATTGGTCGATCTAATAAATCTGTACGTTCTTCTTGTAATGCTTGAATTTCTTCTGGTACTCCAACTGCGGGGACGTTTAAATTTAATGTCATTTTTTTGAGGGTTAAAAAATAATAAATTTGCTTTCTTTTATTTGTTTTCATGGATTCGTCAAGTTTTTTGTTGATTTTTCTTTTTTTTTGGAGTATAATGATCAGATTTAATTTAAAACCCTTCAGCTGTGTTCAGGGTTTGTACAAAAATCTTTAAAACTAGAAAAATGGCCAAAAAACAGGAAAAAGTCGGTTTCTTCAAAAAAATCAGTCAAAAGATTGATGACCTTTGTCATTACAAAGTAAAATCAGAAACTTTGCCTTCGATTCTTATCCTAGGAGCGGCGGTGAGTGGAGTTCTTTTTTCTGATACGGCGGTGGATCTCAAGGCTTCACTTCTTGATTCGGACAAAAAAGCACCTTGGCAAGTAGAAACTCTTCATTCTGCCCCAGATAAACCACTGCCAGTTGAAGTAGTAGAAAAAGTGGAAGAGGTAGAAGAGGAGGTATTGGAATTGCCAAAAACAGGACCAGACAGACTCTAACTTTAGTTATTGTGGTAATTGCTGTTTCGCCTGCTGGTTGATTGTGCTTTTTTAAAAGTAGGATTTTCTAGCCTACGCTAAAGCTACGGCGGACAGGTTGGCGATGTGCGATTTTTATAAGCTCCTCATCCCGACAAGTCGGGATTCGTCGCTTAAAAAATCGCCTAAAAAATCCGTATTTGAAGTTTTTTTATGAAAGTTCTTGTGATCTTTTTATGCCGGATTGGACTAGTTTTTCAAATATCTGGTTTGTTTCGGGATTTTCCCAGGTACTGACCGCGGCTTCGGTCACACCTCCGGGAGAGGTGATTTGTTTTCTGAGTTCTGTGAGCGTGAGATCTGAGTTTTTTACCATTTCGGCGGCGCCGATGAGGGTTTGGCGCATCATTTGATTAGCTTGTTCGGCTGGGTAGCCGTTTTTTGTTGCAATGTGGACCAATTGTTCTGCCAAATAGAGAAAATACGCCGGTCCGCTGCCGCAGAGGGTGGTGTAGCTGTCCATATCGGATTCTTTGGCCAGTTCGATCGTTTTCCCTCCGGCATTGAAGATCGAGGTGACGAAGTTTTTTTCCTCATCGGTAAAGTCTACCCCCTCTGGAAAATATGCTCCGGCCATCCCGTATCCGTAGAGCAGGGGAATATTTGGCATGATTCGGACGACTTTGCTGCCTGGGAAGGCCGTGGTGATTTTTTCGATTTTTGAGCCAGCGAGGATGGAGATGCAGACTTTGTTTTCAGCTTTGAATTTGGGGATTTCGACAAGCGCTTGTGGTTTGAAAGCGAGAAGCACAAACTCACAACATTCCAGTTCTGTAGGATCGGTACTAGCATGGATACCGAGTTCATCTTTGAGTTTTTGGCATTTGGATTCTTCTCGTTCGATTACGAGTATTTCATTGCTTGAACAAATTTTTTGATCAATAATGTTTCGGAGGATGGCGCCTCCCATGTTTCCGCAGCCGTAGAAACCGAGGGTGGTTTTTCGAACTTCGTTTTTCATTTTGTTAAAATTAGTATGTGGTAGATAGTATATGGTATATGGGGGAAAAATGAATTTTAAAATTTTTGCAGGAGCAGATTTGCATGTCCTGCGTAGCTTTAGCGAAGAAGGATAATCTGCTTCGAGATGGTTCAGGGGGGCACAACTGAAACTTTTTGGTTCAATTTTCCCCCTTCGCTCCCGAGTACTCGGGACGGCGGACAGGCCAAAATTGAACCTACGAAAACTTTCTTCTATTCTTTTATATGTTTCATTTTTGAATTTGAGTAGAAAAAATTTGACAAAAATGCTTTAATGTGTAAAATATGATTATGAATGAAGTTAAGGAATATAGATTAATAGATTCTTTTTCTGGTAGACTTGAAGAAAAAATTGGTGTGTGGGAAGGATTAATTCGAGAATCTGAATTGAAACATCGAGAGAAAGAACAATTATTTAAAGCAATTCGTACTTGGAGAACCAAGAGACGAGTAAGCATTACACTAATCTCAATAAGCATAAATCGATCTCTAGCTGATGAATCTAACCTGCTTTGCTATTTAGAGGAAGCCAAAAAGAAAATAGTAAATAGAAGGCGTGAAAGTGAAGAAGAAATGAACATTATTTGGAGCTTAATAACAGAAGATTTACATGATTTTAAAATAACTGGTTTAGCAGAAGTACAATCGACTTTTCCTGAAGCGTTTATTTCCTAATTTATCCATTGTTTTTCATTATCATCTTTGTAGGAGTAGATTTGAAATCTGCTTCGGAATGATTCAGTAGTGCACAACTGAAATTTTTTGGTTCAATTTACAAAATTGAACCTGCGGAGGTGGTTTTTCGAACTTTGTTTTTCGAACTTCGTTTTTGGTTTTTCATTTAGTTAATTTTTTAAGCTTAAAATTAGTTTACTGAGCATTTTCAAAACGTCTAAAGTATCTTGTTGAAGATTTTCTGACTCTTCTTTAGTTATATATTTTAGATTTTCAGAAATAATTATTTGTGTTTCTAGTTCATTGCACGATCCTTTTGCAATATTTAAGAATTGAATAAATTCTTTTTTTGAGCCTCTACCAGCCCCTTCTGAAATATTACTAGGGATTGAAACAGCAGATCTTCTCATTTGTGATGTAATTCCAAAAATCTCTTCTTTTGGGAATTTCTTTGTTATAGAATAGACTTTTGTGCTTAGCTAAATTGATTTTTGCCACACATCTAATTTTTGGTAGTTGGATTTCATTTTTTAAAAAAATTAACGAATAACGAAAGACGAAAAACGAATAACTATTTTCTAATTTGACCGTTTCCTTTCGCCACCCATTTCTCACACACCAGTTTTTCTAGAGCAAAAGGCCCTCGGGCGTGCAGTTTTTGCGTTGAAATCCCGATCTCTGCGCCTAGTCCGAAGCAGCCTCCATCGGAGAAGTAGGTAGAGGCATTGGCATACACGGCCGCCGCATCGACTTGTTTGAGAAATTTTTCACAGATTTCTGGATCCTCTGCGATGATCGCTTCTGAGTGTCGAGAGGAGTAAGTTTCGATGTGATCGAGGGCTTCTTCGAAGCTTTTTACTACTTTTACCGAGCATTTGAGATCGAGGTACTCTCGGCCGAAGTCTTCTTTGGTTGCTTTTTGCAAGTGCGGATAGCTATCTTTCAAAATTGCAAAAGACGGTTCATCAGCAAAGATTTCTACGTCGTGTGCAGCGAGCTTTTCGGCAATTTTTGGGAGTAAATCTTTCGCTACCTCCTCATCGATCAGGAGCGTGTCCATGGCGTTGCAGACGGATGGGCGCTCAGTTTTTGCATTTTCGACAATGTTCACGGCTTTCTCCGGATCGGCAGAGTGGTGGACGTAGGTGTGGCAGACGCCGGCACCGGTTTCAATGACAGGGACGAGAGAGTTTTCTCTCACAAATTTAATCAGCCCCGCTCCTCCTCGAGGGATCAGGAGATCCACATATTTATCGGCTTTGAGCAGTTCTTCGACTACTTCTCGATCGGTAGGGAGGAGTTGGACGCCTTCTTTTGGCAGATTTTCTGATTCGAGAGTGTCTTCAATCACTTTTACAATCGCTTTGTTTGATTCGATGGCATCTTTGCTGCCTTTGAGCAGCATGACATTTCCTGATCTGAGACCGAGGACAGCGGCGTCGAGGGTCACATTTGGCCGGGATTCGTAGATCATGCCGATGATTCCCAGCGGGGTGGTGACTTTTTTGAGATCCAAGCTGTTGTCGAGGGTTCGTTCTAGGACGATGTGACCGGTGGGATCGGGGAGTTCGGCGATGTCTTTGGCCTGCTGGACCATATTTTTGATCCGTTCAGGAGTGAGGGTGAGGCGGTCTCGGATCGATTCTTCTCCGGTGAAGCTATCGACGTCTTTTTTGTTCGCGTCCAAAATATCCGCTTGATTATCTAAAATATCTTGAACAATTTTTTTGATCAATGATTTGCGTTTCTCATCAGATAATTGGCTGATGGTGCGTTTGGCTTTTTGGGCGGCGAGGAAGTAGTTTTGGAGCATTTTAGTCAATTACAAGTTATCACGCCTACGTTAATTTAAAAAATAATTACAAACTTCGGCGGACAGGCAATTACAAATTACGAATTAGGAGAGGAAATGCAAAAAATAGAAAGTGAAACGGTCCTGAGTATTTTGAAGTCCCGACAAAAAAAGCAGAAAAAAAACTTTCAGAAAAATGCGAGGGATCTTCCTATTATTTCCATCTTACTTCAGAGTTTGTACTCATATAAATCAATCGAAGATCCTCACGACTTTTTCTAAATAATTTGAGCATCTTGAAGTTCCATGTTCAAAAGTCTCAGGAACGAATTTTAAAAATTTTTATGTTCTGGTAAAATCCTCTCAAATGGAAGACGAAGGAAGTGTTTACATCATGGGAAGTGAATCTCTAGTTTTTTATGTTGGCTCAACATCAAATCTAGAAAAACGAGTTTACGAACATAAAAATAAACTAGATCCAAATAGTTTTACCGCACGATACAATGTAAACAAACTTTTGTATTACGAAACAGGAGGATCAGTAAGTTCTGCTATTGAACGAGAAAAACAAATCAAAAGATGGAAACGAAGTAAAAAATTAGAACTTATCCAAAAGAAAAATCCTACTTTTTATGATCTTGCTACTGATTGGTATGATAATTAGCCAATGGATCCTTTGGTTTTCTCTAAAGAGCATAATATTCCTTGTTGTTTGTGCTTCGAAAACTTCAGGAAGCGTTAATTAATTCAATTTTAAAAAATTTTGACAAAGAAAAAAAGAGAACTAGTTTTCAGGCACAATTTAACTTAATAAAAATGGTGCAAAAAGTAGAACAAATTCATCCTGCGGAATTCCTAAAACCTAAAACAGAAACAGCTGTTGGGGCCTTGCTTTCAGGAAATGAAAGAGAATTAGTATTGGAAGGTATTGAGAAAACCATAGGAGGCAATGCTAAAAAACAATTACCAGAGCCAGATAAAGGACTTAGTATAAAAAGACCGATATACCCTTTTCATTCTAGATTGAGAGTGTAGTTTTAATTCAAAACCATCTCCTTTTGCTGATTCAATCGTCTTCGATTGAATCGTTTTAGTTCATAGATGTACAAACGGAATTGAAAAGTTAAGATCTATCTAATAAAACTCTTTTTATCTCGACTTGGGTAAATCCCATTGTTTCAAGTATTTTTTTTGTTTTTTTGTTTCTGCACCAAACTTTTTTTGCTTCTCTCAGATCTATTTGAGGAGCTACCAATTGACCAGCGATTTCACCTCTTTTGATTTTTCTGAGCCATTTTGATTTTGGCCAGGAAGGTTTTGTCACTAACCTTCTTTCATAATCACTGATTTCTCCCCAATGAATTCCATTTAGGATTATGTGCCAACTCATATAATCAGTAAAAACTCCATCCATTTCCGAAAAAGAAAATAAAACATGATTTGGAAATTCTCCTTTTTTTCGGTATTTACCACCTGGTTTTCCGTCACGAAACCAGCTAGAAGTTCTTACTCTCCAGTTATCATCATATCCGGTTATACGAAAATCATCATCAGTATTTCCAACTGCCAAAAATAAAGGGTAAAACCCTGTTTCATCTTCTAACCATCGATAAGCATTGATGTAATCTTTGTCACTATGTTCTGGTTTTGGACAGATGACTCCGTGTGACACTTTTTCTAATGGCATACAATGGTGATAAAGCGGTTCCGTATTTTTTTCTAATTTCATTTGGTTAATTTAGCACCAATTCATCCGTATGGATCAGTTCTTGGCCTTCCTTGGATGGGAGTAGTTTGATGTCTTCTTGTCCGATGTGGGCACGACCGATGGCGAGAGGGGTTTCATGTCCTTCGCAGAAAACCTCGAGGAGATCGCCTTTTTTGAACTCTCCAATAGTTTCTTTTACGCCCACCAGGAGGAGGCTTTTTCTCATTTTTACGGCTTTTGCAGCGCCTTCATCGACGATTACTTTTCCAGAGATGTTGCCGCCCATACTGATCCATCGTCGGTGGGCATTGAGATTGCAACATTTTGGTTTGCAGACGGTTCCGGTCTCATGCTTGTGCGCACGGAGTAGGTTGCCATCTTTTTTGGCATCAAAAAGGATCACTTCACAGCCCATTTCTGCGGCTTTTTGGGCACACTGGAGTTTGCTGTGCATGCCGCCTCGGCCGAGATCTGATTTTTCGTTGGTAATGTGAGACAGGACTTCTTCTGAAAAATCGTCGATTTCGGAGACGACGTTTCCATTTTTATCCAACAATCCTTCTACCGTGGACCCAAGCAGGAGTTGAGCGGCGGAGAATCCACAGGCGATCATACTGGCGAGTTCGTCGTTGTCAGAGAATCGGATTTCATAATCGCATACGACGTCATTTTCATTTGCGATCGGGATGGCTCCGGCTGACCAGAGCATCTGAAAAGTTTCTGATAGCTGGAGGAAGCTTTCTCGATTGGCAAAGTGGTGTTTTTCGCAGAGGGTTTGAGCCACCGGGATATTGCTATGTGCAGAAAAAAGCATCTGATAATGGTGCATCAGGAGCGGATTTCCGATGGCGGCGGCGGCTTTTTGTTGAGAAGTTTTTTTTGCGTAATGAGGGATGTAGCTTTTTCCGCAGCCGACGGCTCCGGAGGAGACGAGGACGATTCGGAAGTTTTTATGGAGTTCGATGATTTGTTGCACGATTTCTTCTAAAATATGCGTTTGCAAAAAACCCTTTGCATCCGTGATGGCGAAGGTGCCGAGTTTGATGACGATGAGGGGCTTGTGGAGCATTGGTTTTTGCACAATTATCAATTAGCAATGATCAATGAACAATTTTGGAAAGTTTAAAATTACTTTAATTATCTTGTTTCTATTAGCAAGGGAGTGAAAAAGTGGGTGGGCGTCTCGATGGCTCGGGACGCCCGGGGAGGTTCAGACTTTTTTTTCTTCTTCTTCCGGTTTGGAGGTGGCGGCCATGATGGCTTCGATGTCCGCCCTGACGGCTTTCCCGAAAATTGTGATAATGAGCATGGGGAATCCGGAAAAGAAGAAGATCGAAGCGAAGACCATGGGCGGTAGTGAAGATGTGATTGTCGCAAGAGCGACAAAAAAACACCCTCCAAGACAGAGGAAAGATCCCAAGAGGGAGAAGATTTTTTCGATCTTTTGAGTGTGTTTCCAGTCCATGTTGTTTCCTTTCGGTGTCCCGGCGATGCCGGGGCGCAGGTGGCGATCAGGCGTGTTGCCCACAGATTGGGCAGTGCTCTCTCGCCCAGGTGAAAAGGCTGAGGAACCAGCCTTTCCAGATGGGAAAGAGCAGCGGGATGTTGCCGGCGACGGCCAGTATGATGGCCAGCGGCAGGCCGATGGCGATTCCGCCGAAGATCCCGAGGATGATGTTGGGATCATACGGCATGATCGAAGCGATGGGATCTCCATATCTCCAGAGAGATCTGAAGAACAGGAAAGCCGCAAGAGCCCAGAGGAGGGCCATTGAGGCTTCGTTTTGTCTCGAGAGGGCTTCATTGGTCTTGGCCCTCCGTGCCGTGGTGAATTTGAGCTCGCCCATCCGTTGCCGACGAGCGACGAAGACGCTGCTGGTGAGGACACCGAAGATCCATATCCCGATACCGGAACAGAGGATCCAGAATGGATGTTGCCCGATGTCAATGATGCCGAATGCACACACCAGGGCCAGGAAGCCGAAAATCCTCAACATCGTTTCGAGATTCTCCAGTTCGGGATCGGTGATTCCGATGGTGGTCGAATCCGCGACATGTGGCTGCGGAATTGTGGCGACTATGGCACTGGCCATGGTTTACCCCCGTTAACGTTAAAGAACAAAAAAAATTGAACCTGTGGAGTTGCGATCTAGGCCTCAAAAAGGCCTTGGTCGAAACTACAAAATTTGTATACAATATTTTTGCAAAAAAGTCAAATAATTTTATATTAATTTTCTTAAAAAACATCTTAGATTTTCGGGTCAAACGCAACACAAGGAAGATTCATAGTTAGGATAGGG
>CAYFMH010000036.1:0-16013 GCA_964344165.1 uncultured Candidatus Peribacteria bacterium
TACTAACCAAATTTTATATCAATTATTCTGAATTTCAAAGGCGGTTTAGTATAACTTTCTAAATTCAGTTATTGCTCTCTTATGTTGACCTAATGCTTGTAAAATTCTTGCTTTTATGAAGCCTGCCGAATTTTGAACTTCTGCTAGTGCTTCTCCTTCATGAGATCTTATCCAGGTTAACACCTCTTCATTACTCCAAGATCTAAATAGTTTTTTGAGTTTCTTACGTTTGCTCTTAGACATATGAATTTCTTTAATCTCATTAATATCAACTTCATCAACTCCCTTTTTTGAGAATGAAGGATGGCCCTCTGGAATTATTCCATATCCATAAATTTTATCTGGAGTGTTGTCATCAGATACTTCTATTGACGCGGGAATGAAACGTCCATCATCTCCTTGTATCCCTGCAGCAATAGCATCATAATTATCTAATCCTGGACGGACCACATGGCCGCCAGGCGAAAATTCATTTTGGGAAAAGTTGCTAGTTATTTCATCTCTTAATCCTTCCATTTTTTTAAAAGTGTTAAAAATTATAAACCAAATATAATTGAAAAAATATTTTTGTCAAGTTGTTTTTTCTTTGAAAACATTTTATTCTGCTCGCACCATGAATTTTATCGATTTTTTGTCTCCGATCCTGCGTCGTAAATTTGCCTTTGTGATTTTGTTTGCGGTGTTTTTTAGCGGGTTTTATGGGCTTTCTACTTTGATTCCCGATATCCAGAAGACCACGGTGTACTTCACGGTGAAGCCAGTAGTGACAGAGTCGGTCTCCCAAGCCTCACTGGATCCAGCCGAAAGCACCTCCAAAGTTGCCGAAATGATCGCCGGATGGGCAAAAAATCCAGCCTTTCGAAATGAAATTTTGGAAGAATCAGAGGTCTATATCCCCCATTTCAAACGAAAACTAACCGCTCGGAAACAAAATAGAATGAATGTTTTTTGGACGATTAAGCTTTTTGGACCAGAAGCGGAGCACTCAGAAAAAATTGTCACAGCACTGCTAGCGGTTTTTGAAAAAAACTTTATCGAATTTAATGCCGAAAGTGCTTCTCCATACGGATTTAGCACGCCTTCTGTCGCCCGAGAGGGACAGGCGATCCCTCGGAGTTGGTTGATGGCGGCAGCGATCTTTTTTAGTTTTTTCCTCGCATTTTTTGGAATTTATCTGTTTGAGATTTTTACTCGACGGGTTTCATTTTCTCCCCAGGTGAGGCAGGTTTTTCGCAAGGCCCCAACCCTCAAAGTACAACAAAAACTAGGGGCTCACGATGGAGCACTACTAGAACAATTTATTCTCAATTTCGAGTCCCCTCGATTGATTGGGACTTTTGTGGTGGCGGAGAAGTTTTTTTCTATTTCTGAGGTGGACAAATTAGATCGGGAGAAGGATACCCCAATTTTGCTCGTAAAACTCGGAGAAACTACGATGCATGATCTGGAGAACCTTCGGGCCGTTCTTGGCAAGGAGGTGGGGGTGGTTATTTTTGAAAAGTAGTTCGTTCCTCCTTATGTCATTCCTGCGCAGGCAGGAATCCATTTGCACTTCTTGGAGGGGGATATAACATCTTGTTGTGATAATTTTTTAAGAGTTCCTACAGATGGATCCCCGCGTCCCCGATCGTAGCCGAGGACAAGTCCGCGAGGATGACAAAAGATAATAAAGATGAAGCAAGAATACCAATATTTCACCTATATCCTGGCAAGTAAGAAAAATGGAACTATTTACGTCGGTTCTACCAGAAATTTGTTTGAAAGGGTGATCCAGCACAAGGAAGGGAAAGGCAGTGAATTTACTAAAAAGTATAAGGTAAATCGTTTGATTTATTATGAAGATATGAGTGATGTTTATGAGATGATAGCGCGAGAAAGACAGCTCAAAAAATGGAAAAGAGCATGGAAAATTAACTTAATCGAAAAAGAAAATCCAAATTGGGATGACTTGTTTGAAGATTTTCTTTAAAATTACTTTACTAGATTTAGATTCCTGCCTTCCCCCTACGTAGATTGAAGAAGAATTTTCGAACTTCGGCGGACAGGTCGCAGGAATGACAATAGATAAATAATATGAATAAATTAAAAAAACTTAGACCTGTAGAATTCTTTTTTCATATTTGGACACCAAGAATTGTGCTGCTTCCTGTGTTAGCTTTTTTGGCTACTTATTTGTGTATTCGGAATGAAATTTTTTATGAAATGCCAGTCATTGCTTCCTTCTTTTTTGTAGGAATTTTTTTCTGTTTTGGAGTGGTGATGAATTCAGCTGACGATCGTCGATTCAAGGTTTTTGATGAAGTAGCGCAAATAAAGGCAAATTTAATGGTTTTTTGGCAGTTAGCTCAACAAATAAAATTAAAAAAGGGAGATCAAGAAAGAGTAGAAAAAATAATTGAAGAAATTTTTCCTGCTATTTCACATTTTTTAGGGACAGAAATAAATGAGAAATCCAAAAAAGCTTTTTTGGATATTGATCAAAAACTCAAAAAATTGAGTGAAACAACAGAAGTTTTTCGAGCTAATGAGTTTTCAGCTCCAGAAATATCACGTCTACATCAATTTCTTTCACAAATTTATTTTTCATTTGAAAAACTTCTGATGATAAAAGAACATCGAACGCCTCGTATTTTACGATTATTTTTACAGTTTGCTTTAACTATCTCTGTTTTTTTATTAGCTCCAGAATTCGCTCGGTTTGGAGATTTTGGATTAATTCTTGCTTTCACCGTAGCTTTCTTTTTGGCCTGTTTGATCGAAATTCAAAACAAGATCGAATATCCTTTTGCAGCTGAATCTTTAGATAGTATTAAATTTGAATTTGTAGGACGTTTTGAAGAAAGAATTAAAAAACTGTAAATTTATAAAAATGGATTACAAAACCGCCGGTGTCGATATTGAGTCGGGAGACAAAGCCTCTCGTGCCGCCTATGGAAATGCAAAAAAAACTTTTGCTTCTCGGGATGGTTTAATTGGACAGCCTTTTGAACTGGAAGGGGGATTTAGTGGTGCTTTGGACATGGGAGATTTTCTCCTCGTCCAAAATGATGATGGAGTAGGGACAAAAATGGAAATCGCAGAGAGAGTAGGGAAGTTTGATACCCTCGGAGCAGATCTCGTCGCTATGGTAGCCGATGATGCGATCTGCGTAGGAGCAGAGGTTATTTCTTTGACCAACACGGTTGATACCCCTTCTGTAAACTCAGAGGCAATAGAAAAGATGACAGCTGGATTGGCTCAATCCTGCTCCGAACAAAAGATTGTGGTTCCGGGAGGAGAAATTGCCGAACTTTCTACGGCTCTCAATGGCATGGTGTGGAATGCGACAGCGGTTGGTGTCGTGAAAAAAGATAAATTTATCACCGGAAAAAATGTAAAAATGGGACAAAAAATTGTGGGATTAAAAGGTCGAGTGCTTCGATCAAATGGGATCTCTCTGGCCCGGAAAATTTGTGAAAAAAACTTTGGATCTGATTGGCACAAGGCAGAATGGAAAGATGGAGTAAGTTGGGGCGAGATTTTACTTACACCATCAAAAGTGTTTCATCGATTGATTTTAGAACAAGTTTTGGGCGATTTTGAATCCGATCGAAAATTTGATGTTGCTGGCTTGGTTCATATCACGGGAGGAGGGATTCCTGGCAATGTCCCCCGAATTTTTCCAGAAGCAGGTTTAGGGGCACACTTTGACAATCTCCATGAACCACACGAAGCGATTAAAGATCTCAGAGTATTGGGAAATATCGAAGAATCAGAATGTTATCGGACGTGGCACTGTGGGACGGCAATGATGATTGTGTGTGATGATTCTGAGGCTGATAAAATTTGTGAGGTTCTGAACTTAGCAGATTCGGAGGTCAATGCCAAAGTAGTGGGAGAGGTTACGAATATCGGAAAAATAGAAATTATTTCTCAATTTTCTGGAAAGTTACTTGATTTTAGCCTATAAGTTTGTAAATTTAGATCTGAAATTTTTAATTTTTAAACTCAAATTTTTAAATAAATCTTAATTTCTAAATTTTAAAAACATCTGGAAAGTTTAAAAATTAATGCTTAAAAATTATTTACAAAATTATAAAATTACAAAATTAAAAATTTCTTTAATTAATCGTTAACTAGTTTAAAATGCTTTTTCAATTTCAAACCAATGACGTCACTTTTGCTTCAGAAGAGCAAGAATATTTTGAAAAAAGAATTTCTGGTCTTGAGAAATTTTTGGGTTTTGAGGCCGGAGATGAGGATTCGATCAAAGTCGACATCAATATTTCCAAAAATCGACATCACGCCGGAGAAAGATTTGAGTGTTCTGCCAACATCACCTCTCCGCATCATGGGAAATTTCATGCAGAGGTAATCGCTGAAAACATCAAAAAATGTGCAGATGAACTGCATGACAAATTGCAGCCGCAGATGAAGAAATTTCATGAGAAGCACGAACGGGGGCTGTAGCATCAGTAGTTTTTTGGTATCAAGTATGATTTCATCATTCCCCCTCTGACTCCCCCTACCAGGGGAGAACCCTCAGGTATTAAGTATCAAGCAAAAAAAGAAGATAGTATATGGTATATCGTATATGGGGAGAAGATTTATGCCTTTAAACACTTCTTTTAAATCTCCCATATACCATATACTACATACCAAATACTCAAAACTTTTCCCTTAATACTTACTACTTTGTACTTCCTACTAACTTTTGTTTTATCCCAAGCCAGATCGCGGCGGCGATCATGGTCAGACAGAGGAGCTGCCCGGTGGAGAAGATCCAGATCATCCCGTCGGGTTCTCGAAAAAACTCGATTCCAAACCTCAAGATTCCATAACCAATGAGAAAAACGCTGAAGAGAAATCCAGGACGTCTCCAGTATTCTTTCTGAAAAAAATAAACCAAAATCCCAGTCAGGATGATGTTTTTGCCCATTTCATAGAGCTGGGAGGGATGACGGAGTTGATCATCGATATGGGGGAAGATGACGCCCCAATCCTGTTGAGTGGGGATGCCGACGAGTTCTCCGTTGATAAAGTTGGTCAGTCGGCCAAAGATCAGGGCAATAGCGAGGGGGATGACAAAAATATCCGCCAACCGAAGAAAAGAAAAATTCTTCTTTTTTGTCCACCAGAGACCGTATCCCATGGCACCCAGGATGCCTCCGTGGATGGACATCCCACCGTGCCAGAGTTTGAGAATCTCTATCGGATTTTCGATGAAGGTGGATGGTGAATAAAACAAAAAATGTCCAATCCGCCCTCCGATAACGCCGGCGATAAAAAGTCCAAAAACCAGGTTTTCAAAGTCCTTTTTAGGAATGTTTACACCCATTTTTGAACAAATTTTTTGTCCATAAATGACAGTGATCAGAAATCCTAGGACGTAGACCAATCCATACCATCTGACAGGTAATCCCAAAATAGAAAATGCAACCGGGTCGAAATCCCAAATCATGTTTTATATTCCAAATTTTTCTTGCGCGCGTAAAAACAAACTCCAAAAAATATATTTCAAAATCGGAATTTCTACCAATTTATTCCATTTTTTGACCTCTTGGTTGTAGAGCGTTTGGAGATCAACAAGTTTTTTATCCATAAATTCTAGATCTCGTATGATGTGATCAAATTTTGATTCTTCGAGAATGTGTCCGGATTTTTCGAGGGCGGAAAAGTAGTCAAAGATCGCTTGTGAGATTTTTTCTTCCAGGGCGACTCGCTTTTTTGGGCTTTTTTTGAGGGAGACATTTCGGCATTCTTCTCGGATCAGGAGTAGTTCATCGAGAATTTTATTGTCTAGTTTTTTGTCTCTTTTTGCCAGAGTGTAGATCAGCGGGATAACCATTTGTCTTTTCGTCAGAAAAAACAGGATAAAAAGCCAGAGTTTTTGGACGTATTTTTGTTTTTTGTGCAGGCGATAGAGACCGTATCCCAGCACTGTCAAAATAACTAATCCCAAAAGGATTAAACCAAAATTTGCCACCAAAAACTCCCAGGTTCCACCAAAAGTATAGGTGATTTTTCCCCACAAAAATTCGATGAATTCTGGGGGATTGGATCGGCTGATAGTTTCAGGATTTGGTCGAGGCATTGTAGTTATCAAGTGTTTTTAGAAGCAAGGAGTAAGAAGCAAGGGATGGAATTTTAGTTTTCTAAAGTAGCGGCAAAACCGGCTGAAGTTCTGAATCTTTGGATGCCAAAATGCGCTTCCAGTTCTTTTTGGATTTTTGCTTCAGACGTTTTTTCTTGCTGAATCTTTTTTGGGAGCTGAAAACCGAAATCTTTATTTTTGGGCATCTGGAAAAAGTAAAAACAACATTATTGTAAATTACTTTTCAAAAATGCAAAAAAAATCGCGTAATTTTAAAGAAATATTTTTAATTCATCATTCTGAATTCTGCATTCGTCATTTTAATAGTTTCTCTTCCACTTTCGGTATTTTTCGATGGCGAAGTTGAGCCAGTATTTTTTCGTGAGGGGGTAGTCTTGAGCATGGAGATAGTTTCGTTCTTCACCGCCAAATCCTCGTTTGAATCTCGAGAGGCCATACCAGGGGTGAGCTTTTTCTTCTTCTCCGCACACGCCCCAGAAGTTAAATTCTGTGCAGCCTCTTTTTTGGGCTTCCAGGATGGCAGCCCAGATGGTGGCGTGGGCGACGGGCAACTTAGAATACACAGAAGCCCCCTGGTGGTAGTAGGCTGCGTGGTGATCAAAAAGAATCACGGAGCTACTCTGATATTGGTTCTCAACGGCCGCTGAAAAAATCTGACAATCGTCCCCAAAAACCTCTATTTCGATTTCGGTAGATTCCTTGGAGAAGGGGACAAACTTCTGTCTTTTGACGGTTTCTGAGTGCAGATCCCAGAAGATTTCAAAGTCCTCCGGAGCATTCCCCATTTTTGTCGTGATGCCCACTTTTTCGATCCTTCGGACTTCGTAGCGAGTGGATTTTCGCATTTGTGCGAGGATAGATTCTTCGTCTTTTGTGATATCGAGCGTCCAGGTTTTTTCTGGGTTTACCAGATGTACCGGAGCAGGACGGAAGCCAGTTTTTTTAAAAATATCAGGTTTCGGAAGCTTGTTTACATCCCCTCTGCCTTCGGCATCTCCCCTTGAATCAAGAGGAGAGAAATCGGAATTTTTGTTTCTTTGGATTATTGGTGAAATGCGGGCAAAGTCACACTTTTCATTCTTTCCAAATTTCACATATTTTTTCAAAAACCATTTCATTAATTCGGCATTCATCATTCCGCCTTCCGCATTTAGAAGTGGTCCATGCGGCACATGAAGAAAAGTACCTCGTTTGGCGCTGATTTTTTGGATTAAACAGGTTCCGATGATTTTTTCATCTTCCTTCACTCCAAAAAGAAAAACTTTTTCTCCCATTTTTTCTCGGAATTGAGCGTATTTGGAGGTTTGGAGGAAGGTTTTTTCCCCTTCATATTGATTATAAAATTTATCAAATTCAGACGTGGAAATTAGGTCCCAAGAAAAAGCCATCGGAGGGAATTGTAGCGAAAAAAATTAATTTGGCGAAAGATTTAGGTAACAGAAATAGTATTGATTTTGTGTTCTTTTCCTTTTTTTATTTCGTCATCTTCTGCTTTTATGTTTTTGCCAAAGAGGCCTTTTTTGTATTTGAGTCCAAAGCCATCATTGACTCTATAGACCCAAAAAGTAGCTTTTTCTCCATTAACTTCTCCTACAAATCTGGCTGTAGAAGGTTTCCGAGGAATATATTTTTTAGTATTTAGTTTTCGTCTTGGTTTTATATTTGTGATGGATAGGCTTTTTTCGCCCTCTAAGTTGACTGTAACAGTTCCGCCTCTTTTTTTGTCGAGTCGTTTTTTTATGAGATTTACTTGGGCAAAGTTTTGTTCATATTTGTTAGCTTTATCACTCCATTTGGCTGCTTCCATAACAGCAGTTCGAATATCTTCTGGTTTACTTTTTTTCCAGACTTCTTTGTCTTTTAGGTTTTTTAGAAAATCCTTTTTTTCGCTTTCTTTCATTCCTTTAAGTTTTTTGATCCCGGCTGGAGAGATGATCGGATGATAGCTGGATCTTACTTTTGTAGGATTTAGTTTGGCATTGTATTCTGATGTTTGAGAGAGTACAGTTATTACGGCGGTGAAGTCTTTTGTTTCATGTGTTTCTTTGTCTATGGCTTTTTTTAATTTTTTAGTTCTTCTAGGGGACAACATTGGTGAATCTTCGTAATTTTCCGATTTTTCATTTTTTCCAAAAGCTTTTCCTATCACCTTTTTTATTCCAAGACCGGCCCATACTGTAGCAAGAAAAGTAAAAAGAAGCTTTACCCCCATTTCTGTGGGAGATTTTTCAAACCAATGTTTTTCTCTAAAATTTGGATCTTGGCGTTCTTCTAGTGTTTTTCCTGTTTGATAGTACTGCCAAAAATCATCAGGATTATTTACCGCTTCAGAGAATGTTCGTCCAGGAGAAACTAAAAATTCAGCAACCTGCCAAGTGTGTTTATAAAATTGTTTTACTCCTCCTCCCACCACAGTTTCTGCTGCTTTGGGATCAACAAGCGTGGCTAATCCTCCAGCAATTAGTGCGTATTTTGCAGCTTTGGCAGGACGTCCCCCCCAACCTTTTCCCATAATAAGTCCAGCAGCTGCTCCAATGCCTGCCCCAGCGATAGTTCGCCCCCCTTCTGTTGTTGCCAAACCACTTTCCCATTTTCCCATTCCTGTCGCCCTATTGTTTTCATATTCTCTTATTGGTCTGTTTATTCTTGCTTCTCCGTATTCAAGAAGTCTAGTACCCAAATCAGCTAATTCTTGATCTACAGATTTTACTTCTTTTCCTTCTTCTACTCTTCTTAAGACCTCCATGGTAATTCTATCGATTGTTGCTTGGTCTTTTTCTTTATATGCACGAGCTAATTCTCGCTTTTGTTCAATAGTAGTTAGTTCTGCTACTTGAGAGTCAATCAAATTTTTAAGTTTTTCGTATTTTTTTTGTTCTATTTTTGCTTCTACGTCTTGTCTTAAATTTTCTTGTGCTTCTCGAGAATCAGTAATTGCGCCTTGCCCTTGTGCGAGATTATCTAATCGGCCTGAAGTATCAGCCGTTGTTTGTTGTAGTAAAGCATCAGGAGCTGCGTCTGGGCTACCTGAAATATCCGGACTTGGATCCGGTGCTGGGGTAGGTTGAGTTTGTCCAGGTTGATTTCCCATTTTTTTACAATTTTAACGCTCGGACCCAGAGGTCTACGAGTCCTTCTTTTTTTTCTGTGAGTTCTGGGAGTTCTACTTTTGCAAATACTGCTCGTAGCTCATCCGGGATGAGTTCTCCCATCTGGAGCATGATTTTGTCGTCTTTTTCAGCAAGCTGAAGATTGACCACGGCCACTTGCTGAGTCTCGTCATATACAAACCAAAATCCTGCAAATGTTTTCCAGTCATAAAATCGCTGATCGATCTGGATGCCTTTTTCAAAAACACCAATTTGATGCGTTTCGTGTCCTTTTCGGTGAAAAAAGAAATAAATCGCGGCCACGATCAGGAAGGTAAAAGCCATCATCCAGTCTCCAGACCAGAGGGCCCAGGCCGCTCCGCCAAAGATAATCAGACAAAAGATACTAATCCAGATCCAGCCTCGGTTATGCGGGTGATAATCATGGGCTTCCCATCCAAAGATAGGTTTTCCTGGATTGAAAGGAGATTTTTCAGTAGCCGTTTTCTTTTTTGCAGGCATTTTATTTTTTATAAAAATTCTAAAGATTATAGCACAGAAACAAGGAAAAAGCAAAGAAAATAAGGAATTGATTCGCCTTCGTTAATTTAGTAGAGTTTTCTTAACTTCGGCGGACAGGCAAGGGGGAAAATCAATTCTCAATTAACAATGAATTAATTATCAATTTTGGGAATAATTTACTCATACCACCTCTAGCTCCTCCTGCAAGGAGGAGAAATAACTTTGTGCATTAAAATGTCGAAACAAAAGGATGTTCCTCCCCTTGCAGGGGAGGCAAGGAGGGGTATGATAAATTTACCTTATGAAAAAGTTTTTATTTTTGTTTTTTATATTTTTTGTAGGTCCAGCACTGGCTTTTTTCCCACAGCCAGACTTCGAGCGCGAAGAAAAAAAAGTTCACATCGGAGCCAGCGAGGATTATCTGCATGTGGAGATCCTAGAAAGGATAAAAAATCCAACTTCAGAAACTCAAAAAATTCAGCTTTTTGAATCATTGCCGGGGAACGCTACAGAGGTTCAGTTTTTTGTGGATGCGCAGGGAGAGAGTTTTGAGGTTTTGGCGGGATCATCGATGTTGGAGGGAATTTTTGAAAATGCCAAAAAATATGAAGATACGCGATTTTTTCGTTTTACGCCTGGTAAAGATTTGGATTCTCGCCTGATTTTTGCTTCTTCAGAACTCGAAGTTCCTGCCGAAAAAACTATTTTCACAAAAATTACGTTTGATGCCAAACCGGAGCGCATCCAAGAGTTTTTTGCGGCGGATTTGTGGTTTTATGATGAGATTTTTACGGGGAAATCCGAGATGGCGATTAATGTCCGATCTGATAGGCCGATTTATCATTTTTTCACCAATTTGCCGAGTGGGGGAATTACTCAGAAATCAGAAAATGGGATTACTTTTCTGTTTCAGGCCGACAATTTCCTACCAAATGAAAATATCAATTTTTTCTGGTCTGAGACCGAAAAATCAATGCTAAATTTCCCACTGCTGGGAGAAAATTATCTGGCTCATATTTTTTATCCGCCGCCGCAAAAAGAAATCGAAGAAATCACATTTCTCATTGATCGATCGGGGTCTCTGTACGGGGCGCCTTGGGATCGGGTGCGGGATTATGTGAATTTTTGGTTAGAACAGCTCCCGACGGAGACACGGGTGCGGATTGTTTTTTTTGATACGGAGACGGAGATCTTCAAAGATTTTAGCGAAAATTCTGTGGAATTCCGTGAGGAAGTCTTCAACTATCTCAAAAACATGCACCCATATGGAAAAACAGATCTGACTGAAAGCATCGAAAAAATAAAAGAAGGCTGGCAGGTGCCGGCAGAAAACAGAGCCGTGATTCTGCTCACCGATTATGATGAGGACATCGATGGACGATTAGCTGATATTTTATCAGCCTCACTGGTCGTGCTCGATATTTCTGCTGCAAAAAATCGTCCGCTCGAGATCCTGGCCAAAAAATCCGGAGGATTCTACCAAAAGCTTTTTCGGTCTCCGTGGAAACTGATCGAAGAAGGCGAACTCTGGGACAAATGGGCCAACTGGCGAAAAACAAAAACAGCCAATGAAGTAACTGTTCAGCCATCAGAGCGAGATATTTTGCCAGGGAAAATAGATCTGGCGGGGGAGGGGGGCATTCCGATTTTTGTTGGCAGGATCGCAGTAGGGGATCTGCTCTCAGGGGAAGAAAAAATCAGTTTTTTTCCGCGGATGTGGGCGGCTCGTCGATTGGCAGAAATTATGCATCAGTTAACCCCCGAGATATCTCGAGGGTTAACGAGACGAGAGTTGGAGACAGAGCTACTTGATGCCTTCCTCGCGATTGGGCGGACTTTTGGAGTGAAAACCTCTTTTTCTGACGAAAATACGTATCGAACCCAACTGCAAAAAAATCTAATCAAAGCCGGGAAAGAAGAACTCGAGTGGGAAAGTATGAAACTCGAGGACCCATCGATTTTCTCATTTCCGACGAATGCTCGATTTTGGAAGGGGGTCTCTTTTTATTGGGTGGAATCTGATGAAGTCTGGCGGCAGTTTGATTTTCTCGATCGGGCTAAGCTGGTGACAGAAATTGCCCCTTTTTCTGAAGCGCAAAGGCGGCTTTTTCTCACTTTCCCAGAGATTTTGGGACAAGGGTTTGGGATCGGACATCAGGTGGAGTTTTGTATTACTTTTCGGTGTTTTTCGATCAAAGCCGGCAACCGAGAAGTATTTCAGTATTCGGATCTGGCCTTCCTTCGAGATTTCGATCCGGGACATTGGGCCAATGAGTATCTGATAGAACTCGTCAAAAAAGCCATCCTCAAACCAGAAATCAACGGAAAACTGCATCCTAATCGGCCAATTGATCGGGGAGAGTTTGTGCAGATGGTGGTGGAGTATCTCTGGGGGAAAGATTTTGTTCGTTCACAGACATCTCTCAATTTTTCTGACATGGCGGATTCAGAATTTGCGGAAACGGTAAACTTTCTCGTGCAAAAAAGTGTGATCAGAGGATACACCGATGGTACTTTTCGTCCGCTACAATCATTGACTCGGGCGGAAGCGGTGAAAATTTTACTCGCTTCGCAAAATTTCGCTCCATTTGATGATCCAGATGAAGAAGCACAATTCCCAGATGCGACGGGTTGGGAGAAGTACTGGGTCAATGAGGCGGTGCGTCGAGGGATAGTGAAGGGGTTTCCCGATGGGACCTTTCGTCCTCATCAGAAGCTCACGAAGGCTGAGGCGGCGAAGTTGATCGTAGAAACTGGGAAATAAATCAATCTTTGTCTAAATTAGCTTCTGGGATTTTAGCTCCGAGACTTTCGGGCCCCTTGCCTACTCCATACATAATCCACGATCCATCTACGTCGAGGTGTTTCGCATATTTATCTACTGTTTTCCTTGACATATTCTTCCTTTTTCCAGTCTCGTGTTCACTTAACACAGGCTGACGATTACCAACCAACCTTGAAAGTTCAGCTTGTGAATAACCAGCAATAATACGAGCCTGTCGGAGTCTTTTACCAGGTTCTACTAATTTTTTTTCTATTTCCTTTTTTGTAAAATCAACAACCACTATCACATTGGCAGAATATTTTTGAAGTTGAATGATAGCCCTATCAATAACATCCTTTATTTCTCTTAATTCTTGGTCTTCAAAACTTGCTTCAAAAGAAAAACCTACACCTCTTAAAGTAGAAAGAAGAGTTTTTTTATCGTCACTTTCCTTTGCTTTCTTGAGAACTTCAATAAGCCTTTCTCTTTCTGCTTTTTGAGCATCATAAAAAGCTTTTTTATTTCCTTCTTTTACAGAACAAACAACTTCTGGTCCTGACATGTCAAAATAAAGGTGATAACTATGAGTTTTATATAAATTATAATTCGTATTTTGTCAATTACCTTTCCCTGTTCAAAACCGACCCCATCGCCAAAATTGGCATCAAAATTAGTGGAAAAAGTAGAGAATTCACGAAAAACGAATGTACAAAAATTGCTACTATCCCAGTGGCAAACCCAAGTGGGAGCTCTCCACCAGGCCCAAATACCTTGGAGGATTTAGATTTTTCGTGCCACCAGCCTCGCATTCCCTGCCAAAAAAACGTCCCCAAAAACCATAAAAAGGTGATAAATCCGACGGCTCCAGTCGTTACCAGGACAGTAAGAAGTGAAGAATCAGATCCTCCCGCTGAGAAGTAATTTTCATCCACAATGCCTTCCTCTGCGGCTCGATATCGATAGGTATTGTATCCGATCCCGAGGATGGGGTATTTGTTATACAGTTCCAGACTTTTACGCCAGCTTTCAATTCTCAGTGAGGCCGTGGGATCAATCTCATCGGTATTTTGGAAGACAATTGATGACATGGTGCCCGCGAGTTCTCCGACTCTTTTTTGAGCCCGTTCATTAGTCGCTAGCCCCAGTCCCGCGAGGAGGACCCCGATCAAGATGACCTTCGGGTCCCGGAGAAGGAAAAAAATCCCCAGTCCCATCCCAGCCGCTAGATATCCACTCCGAGAAAAAGTGAGGAACAGCGCAAAGAGAGATATCAAAATCAGTCCCCCCAGCCAAAACTTTTCTTTTTTACTTTTTGAGTCATACCATTTCCCCAGAGCGATCGGTATCATAAATCCGAGTAGCCCGGCCACAAAATTCGGGTCCATCCAGGTCCCGAGGAGTCGACCCTGATGCGGATCCCAGCCTCCCTCAGTCGAAAAATCAGAAATATCAGGAAACAAATAAAACTGTAAAAATCCGAGCAAAATGACGATAGTGACAATGCCAAAAAGACCTCGGAAGAATTTTTCTTTTTCCTGTTTTTTCGCAAACAAATCGACCGCCGCCCAGCCAAAGATCAGAAGTGAAAAAAATCGGACAAGATAAGCTCCAGAGAGTACTTGCTCCTTAAAAAGCAGATCTCCTGCGCTTAATAAAAAACTCAAAATCGCGATGCCCAGAAACACAAATCCGGGCAGGATGAAATAGCACTTGGGGAATTTTCGATCGATCACCAGTTTCTGAAAGATCCAGATCGCCGCAAAAATAGGCAAAATGATATCGGTTCCCAAGATCCCGGATCCTCCCAGATCGATCCGGAGGAGAAGGCCAGGGATAAGGAGGCATAGGCAAAGCCAGAATAATATTTTCACGAAGGTGAGAATTATGAATTTTGAATTATGAATCAAGGGAAAAACTCAAAATTTAAAAATTAGAATTTAAAATTTATTTGAAAATTAAAAATTAAAAATTAAAAATTTAGTTATAATTAAAAGTAATGATATTAAATCCCAAAATCTTCCGAGCCTACGACATCCGTGGCGAGAGCTTCATCGACTTCGATGAGGATGGTTTTTTTGTTACGGCACAGGCTTTTGGTCGATACATCGCGGACAAATTTAACCTCAAAAAGCCAAAAATCTTCGTCTCTGGAGATGGACGGATCTCGATGAATCAGCTGTATCCAGCCGTGATCGCGGGACTCAAGGCGAGTAATTGTGAGGTCACCTGGGGAGGATCGATTCCGACTCCGGTTAATTATTTTGCTTTTTACGAGGGGGGATTTGACGCAGCGATCCAGATCACGGCCTCACACAATCCGCCACAGGATAACGGACTCAAGTTTACAGACCGCAATGGAGCCGTCGCCGGGGAGGAAATACAGAAGATTCAGAAACTGACAGAATGTGATGAATGTCAAAAAACAATTGAAATCGGAGAATGCCTGGAGATGTGTCACGTGCAAGAGTACTTCGATAAATACCTCGAAAAACTTACCAATATCACGCCTCCTCAAACTTCAAAAAAAATCGTCGTCGATGCCGGAAATGCGATCCCGGGAATGTTTTATCCCGAGGTTTTTGAAGCTTTTGGGCATCAGGTGGAGCGGATTTTTTGTGATTTGGATGCGAACTTCCCACATCATCAGCCCGATCCCGAGCGTCCAGAGAATCTCAAATACCTGATCGGAAAAATGAAAGAAGTGAAAGCGGATTGGGGATTCTCTTTTGACGGAGATGGGGATCGAGTGGGGATAGTGGACGGGGGGGGGACTATTTTTTCTGCTGACAAGATTCTCTATGTCTTGGGAGCAGACTTCCTTACCCGAAACCCGGGAGCCAAGATCGTGCTCGATATCATGTGTTCGCCGGTTCTGAAAGAAAAACTAGAAGCGTTCGGAGGCCAAGTAATCTGGTCAAAAACGGGCCACTCGCACATCGAGAACAAAATGCATGCCGAGCAGGCCAAATTTGGAGGAGAGCAGAGTGGGCATTTTATGTTTGGGGAGAATTTTTATGGGCATGATGATGCGATGTTGGCGAGTCTGAGATTTCTTCAAGCAATCGAAAATAATCCTGATCTGATTACAGAGATTACCGATGGATGGCCCGAGATGTTAGAGTTTTCTGAGAAGTTTACGTCTCCCGATGAGCAGAAGTTTGAGGTTCTAGATCAAATCACGGAGCAATTAATGGCTGATTATAAAGATGCTGATGTCGAGATCAGTACGATCGATGGGATTCGATTAGACTTTGGTGATCAGGAGTGGGCGATTATCCGGTGTTCCAATACCTCGCCCAAGATTGCGATTCGGATCGAGGCGAAGAGCGAAGAAAGTTTAGCAGAAAAGCAGAGATTGTTGGTGGGAGTTTTGGAGAAATTCAATGAATAGAAGACGTCATCCTACATGTCCGCCGGCCTGTCTTGGCTCTCCGTCAAAGTATGACAACTCAACCCAAAATTACGAAGGCCGGACGAAGTTTGTAAACTTATGGTGGAACAACTTTAAAATTACATAAAACTCCTCTGGATATTTTGAGGTACT
>CAYFMH010000037.1:0-15815 GCA_964344165.1 uncultured Candidatus Peribacteria bacterium
AAATGTTTTTTGAACTATCACAGATGTTCTTTGAAGAATTGAGAATTGTTTTTTAAATGAAACTAATTTGATTTTTATTTTGTCATCCCTGACTTTTTTAAAACACATTTTGATTTTCAAAAAGATGATGGCCTATTATTTTTTATAAATTCCAGCCGAATTTGGATTGGCCAACAATCGATTGGTCAGTACTTTTTCAATATTTTCTTCCGATGTATTACCAAAATCCCATCCCTTAAAAATCCGAACTTCAAAGCCCCCACCAAACATTTCAGACAATTTTTCTGCGAGGTGGTCAGCTTCATCATTTTGAAAATCCAGTACCAAAAACTTATTTTCGCCCCCAGATTCTTCCACGACCATCTCTTTATTCAGATTGAGAATCAATCCCGAATCGATGATTTTTTGTTGATCCAAACCAGAACCAGAAATTTCAAAGAGAATAGACTTTTGCAGTTGAATCTTTTCTTCACAGATTTTACTCGCGGCAGTCGAAACAGAGAAGGCTTCGTTGTCCGTGATGATAAGCTTCTTTTCGATCAAAATACTTTTTTTACCTGGTTCAAAAACTTTAACTTCTGGCATGTTAGCTGATGAAAAGTCTCCAATTTTAACCGAACTTGGGCTTTTCCCACCTTCAATCCACTGTCTCATCGAGATAAAAATCTGATCTCCATCAAAACTATCAAAAAATCGCTCTGGATGCGGCATCATCGCTCCAATGGTCCCTTCATCATTCACAATTCCGGCTGTGGCAAAGAGTGCCCCATTGGGCGTAATGGGGAATTTATCAGACACGTTCCCATCTTCATCACTGTATCGAAAGATTACATTTTTACCTCTCTCAAGCGCAAAAACAGCCGCTTCATCTTGGGCTGTAAATCGTCCTTCTCCATGAGCGACCGGCACATGCAGTGCTTTTTCAACTGAATTAATGAAAGCGGTATCTTTTCGTTCTGGAACTAAATGTACCCAAGTGTTATAAAATCCAGTCCCCAGCACATGACCTGATTCATCTCGACGGATATTGTGAGCCAACGCAAAAGGAAGAGGGTTGTCCTCCACTGGAATCAATCCAGACTCCACGATCATTTGAGCTCCATTACAAATCCCTAAGATTATTTTTCCTTTTTTGGCTTCTGCTCGGATCGCGTCAAATATTGCTTCTCGTGCTGAAATCGCTCCCGATCTCCCTCGATCTTCAAAGGAAAATCCTCCCGGCAAAATATACGCATCAAAATTCCCGACTTTTTCCGGCTCGTTCCATTGCACAATTTTGGCTGCAAATCCATTTCGAGTAGCGGCTCGCTGAGTCTCAATTTCACAGTTGTTTCCGGGGAAGGCAATGACGGCGAGGGTTGGCATATGTAAAAGGTTGTAGGTGGAAAGTCGTAAGTTGTAAGTAATTATTAAAAATCCCTACCACACCTGTCACCTACAACTTACAACCTTTTTATAGCGAAAAATGCCGGAAATACAAATAGAATTCACAACAAATGCAGGAACACAAATTTCACAGATGACGCAGATTGAAAATTTGAACACGATGTAAAAAATCAGTGCAACCAGGGGAATCTGTGTTTTAATCAGTGTTTCTGTCCCGTATTTTCCCCTCTTTTTTCCACCTCAAAAGGGAGGTTTTTTTCCAGTTCTTGAAAGTTAGTTTCACTGAGATTTTGTACCAGAAAAGGCTCGTCATCTGATTTTTTTGCTTTATAGCGAAGGAATTTTGAAAGTAAATAAAGGAAGAAAATAATCACTCCAATCAACCCCAAAATCCATGGAAAAATCGACATCCAAAAAAATGTAATCCAAGTAGGTTCTTTTGTTGTTTTTTCTGGAGCAGACATTTTTTCCCAGATATCAGGGATGTCCACCGCCATCGGATCAGGAAAAAATTCTCTCAGATCAATGATAGAAGTAGCTACTACCTCTCCCTCGCTAGAGATAGCAGAAATTTGTGTAAGCGTCCGCATGGGTTTTTCAAATTTTCCTACAATCAGGACCGGTTCTGTCCCCCAATAATCAATTTTTGGAGGATAAACTTCAGAGATATTCCCTCCGAAGTCCAATTTCACGTTTTCATAAAACACAATTCCCAAATTTTCAGTTGCAAAATCTTCAAACTCATCAAGAGCGGTTTTTGCGCTACTGGCCTGAAAATTTAGATGATCGTCCTGGCCTTTGCCCAAAAAAATAAATCGGTTTCGAGATTGAAATTCATAATCCAGAAGCTCTTTGGGCTCAATGATCTTTGCTCCGAATTCTCCCAATACAATCAGGAGATCCTCGTATTTTTTTTCGTTTTTTTTATCGTAGTTTTTGACAAAGATATCTTGAATTTCAATTGGAGAAGTATTTGGGGTCGGAAAAAGCCGCAGAGCAAAGAATCCAGGAGATTCTTCGGTTCGGATTGTTTCAAATTCGAAGTTTTGCGCCAAGGTCGAAGAAGCCAAAAACAAGGTGATAAAACCTAAAATCCATTTTTTCATCAACAAATTAATTAAAGATATTGCAAAAAAAGTCAAATCATTTTTCAGGCTGTTCAGGCCTCAAAAGGTTTAATTTTAAAAAAACAATTCCCGTTTTTATGCTTTAAAATAAATCTAGTACACAAAGCAAGTGAAAATAAAAATAATAAAATCTTTATTTTTTGGCTTTATACAGTTGTTTTTTGCTGTTTATTATTTTTTTGTCTCCAAAAAAAACTTGTGTTTAAAAATGACTGTGTAGAATATAAATTTTGTTCAAGACTATATTTTTTGAACAAAAATATGAAAGAAAACAAAATCCTGCACGTATTATCAAATGAAGATTGGAAATTCCCCTTTCTTTGTGCTATAATGTACTGATTTAAAAAAAATAAACTCTTCGGCTTTACTCAGAGCTATATAAATATCTTTAAATCATAAGAAAATGGTAGAAACTGTCCGCTGCTTGATCCTCAAAGAGAATGAAATGCCTTCCCAAGCTTGGGATCGACGTTTTTTGGGGCTTTTCCTCGAAAAAAATGCCTGCTCCAAAAATCCTTTTGCTCTGGAATGTCCAGGAGGGAAAATTGGAGACAGTTGGTGGCAAAAAATTGGCTATTTTTTGAAGAAACTTTTTTCTCGTAATACTCAAAAAGACCAGGTGCAGCACGTAATCCGAGAAGTACATGAAGAAACCGGGATCAAACTAGCCCCTGATCAGATAAAGTTTTTGGGAGATTTCAAATACAAAAATACACATACCAAAGAAGAAACCGTGGTCCACCTTTTCTTTGTGGTTCTGACCAAACAAGTTCGTCTCCGAGTAAATAAAACGCTTAATAGAAAAGGAGAACCGGAAGACAAACACGCAAAAGCCCAGTGGCTTAATCTCAGGAAATTTAAACAAATGCTGAAGAATAAAGAAGGGGACAAAAAAGGTTCGATTTCCAACAATTCAAAAGGGATTTTGAGATTTGAAAAAAGACTCTCGCGGGAGATTATGGCGATGGGAACTTAGTTTTAACATGTTTTTTTGGAATTATGAATCCTGAATCAAGAATTAAGGAGTGAGTTCTCCATGTTTTTGTCCGTAATTCGTAATTCATAATTCGTGATTCTGGTCTGGTAATAATGTTTTTTACAATCAGAATCCCGCTTGAACTTCTTTGTCGAGGTTTTCAAACTTCATTCGGCTTCGATCAAAGTAGAGATTAACTCGACCGATGGCCCCATTTCTGTGTTTGATGACATTAATTTCTAGTTCGTTTTGGGCTTCTGTGTCTTCATTATAATAATCATCTCGATAGAGCATCATCACCACATCAGCATCTTGTTCGATTGCTCCAGAGTCTCGAAGGTCTGAAAGCACGGGTCTTTTGTCAGGTCGGCCTTCTACCGATCGAGAGAGTTGAGAGAGAGCCACGACGGGGATGTGAAGTTCTCGAGCGAGTTCTTTGAGTCCTCGGGAGATTTCTGAGATTTCTTGGACTCGGTTCCCCTGAAAACCACTGCTTGATTCACTGTTCATCAGTTGTAGGTAGTCGATAATGAGCATATTGAGTCCATATTCCATTTGGAGTCGTCGAGCCTTGGACCTAAGTTCGACGATGGAGTTTCCCATCGAATCATCGATAAAAATCGGGGCATTCGCGAGATTATCCATAACTGGTCCCATTCGATCGAAGTCCTCTTCGGCGAGTTTTCCTTTGTGCAGTTTCCAAGAATCCACCCCAAGAAGTGAACAAAACATTCTCTCCACCAATTGTTCTTTCGACATTTCGAGGGAAATAATCCCCACGTTCTTTTTTTCTTCAATAGCGGCATGTTGGGCAATGGTGAGGGCCAGGGCGGTCTTCCCCATAGATGGTCGAGCGGCTACAATGACGAGGTCAGAAGGACTAAATCCTCCATTGAGTTTATTGTCCAGGTCTCGGAATTGAGTGGGAATTCGGTTGGCGTTCGCGAGTTCTGGATTTTCGTGGATATCACAGAATTTTTGATAACTGGATTCGAGAATTTCTTTCAGCGGTACAAATCGATCTTTTACAAATGTTTGAGAGACCGCAAATATTGATTTTTCGGCTTTTTCGAGCAGATCTTTGATTGGTTTTTCTGTATCGTACCCGAGGGCCATCACTTCGTTTCCGACTTTTACTAGCTTACGGAGTGTGGCCGCGTTTTTGACCAATTTAGCGTATTGAAAAATATGCGTGGCCAGTGGCACCTCATTTTGTAATTCTGCGAGGTATTCTGGTCCTCCGACGAGTTCTAATTTTTCTTGGGATTGGAGTTTGGATGAGAGCGTGACGAGATCCACCGGCTCTGATCGCTGAAAAAGTTCGAGTGCGGCCTCGTAGATAAACCGATTGTGGTCGTGATAAAAATCTGTGGACTCTAAAAAATCAGCAATTTTGAAGATCGCTTCTTTGTCGAGCATCATTGATCCGAGGACGGCGCGTTCTGCATCAGGAGCAGTAGGGAGTTGTTTTTTGCTAAATTTTTCTAGGTCCATTTTGGAGTTTGAAGTTAGGGTTTTGGATCAAGTTTGGCAAGGAGATTTTGGGGGAAAATTTTTAATTTTTAAGTACAAATTTTTAAATAAATTTTAAATCTTAATTTTTGAAACTTTGTTATCCATCTTTGTTTAGAATTTAAAAATTAGAGTTTATTTTAAAATTAAAAATTACAAAATTAAAAATTCACAAACATTTCTTAGATTTTTTCATAAAACTACTTACCAGAAGTATCGAAAAAATGATAAGCATCAATCCAAAGGCAAGATTTTTATCAAAAAAGAGAGGGGCAAAAATACCGAAAATATGGGCGACCCAAAGAAGGAGTTCTAAGATTACAAAGGTTGGGATTGCTAAAATTTTTACTATCACGAGGGGAAGCCAACCGAGAAGTGCTAACAAAAAAGCGCCTCCCATACCTAGAGGGACGAGCGGTTCGGCCAGGAGATTAGAAAAAATCCCAGTAACGGGAAGTTCTTGGAAATAAATCCCCAGGATCGGTAAGACAGCGATTTGGGCCGCGAGTGTGACAAAAAACACGGTTCGAATTTCGAGGAAATTAGGTATGCGTTGGCCGAATTTTTCAAGCCAAGGGACAAAGATCAGAATCCCCCAAGTCGCTGCCGCACTGAGAAAAAATCCAATATCAGTCTGCACAATCTTGGGATCAAAAAGCCCCATGAGGACAAGTGCCAAGAAAAAAGCATTAATCCCATCAGAAAATCGTCCACTGGCAGCAGAAAGTCCCACCACACTTCCCATGATGGCAGCTCGAATGACGGGAGCTTCGGCTCCGGTCATAGCGACAAAAAACGTCACGGCTAATAAAACACCCAAAAATACTACTCTTCGCCCTAAATTTTTTAGGCATAGGGTGACGAGGAGGATCACCACTGACACGTTGAATCCGGAGACGACCAGAAGGTGCTGGAGTCCTGAGCGCTTGAAGTCATTTTTGGTAAAATGCGGGAGCTCTGTTTTCACTCCCAGGAGGATCCCCATGGCGATAGTTGAGTGCGGGGGCGGGAGGGCGTTTTTTAAATTTTCAGCGAAAAAATTACGGCTGGATTCAGCCATTCGGAGCAAAAAATTCCCTCCCAATTCTTCTTTAAATTCTATTTTTTTAGGATTTTTCACAATGGTTTGGATATCAAACCGACGAAGAAATTTTTGATAATCAAAATCACCAAAGTTGCGCGGAGCAGTGAGCTTTCCCTGAAATGTGATTTTGTCCCCGTAGTGCAGATTTATTTCTGGAGGCACGACTAACAATAAATTTCCACTTGTTTTTTCAAAGTTCTTTTCTTCTGACGATTTCATTTTTTCCGCTTGGAATGTCACACGGGTGCTTTTTTCTCGATAATCGGGAAAACTGGTCACTGTTCCGGAAATTATCATTTCTTGGTTGTGGTGATTTACGAGTTCATCGCCTTTGAAATCCACGATATTTCGAAATTGGCCGTAAAAATTTGCCAAGCAAAAAGCGGCCAAAAGGCCGATCCAAAAATTTCTGAGCGTGATGGCGGAAAATAATAAAATCCCTCCCACGAACAAAAAATATTCACTCCAGAATTCTGTTTGCCCGAAGAAGATACCAGCAAAAATTGCTAAAAAAATCAAACGAAGCTTGTCTGAGTTAGACCATTTTTTGGCAAAGATAGACAGAGAGAGGTTCATAAAAAAACGAGAACTTAGCTAGAAAAATAATAAACCCCTGCTCACTTGTCCAGAATCTTTTATTGAATTTATCAAAAAAGAGCAACCCACAATTGATAATTCCTAATTGATAATTGAAGATTGATTTTGTCCTGCCCAAAACCCCACCGCAATCGCATCCGCCGCATCATCGAGCTTCGGCGTCTGATCCAGCTGAAATGTCATCTGGACCATCTTTTGCATCTCCTGCTTGCTCGCCTTCCCGTTTCCGGTGAACGCTGATTTTACTTCTACTGGCTTCGGTTCGGCCAATTGGCATCCGAATTTTTTGGCCAGATAAATAAGTGCACCTCGTACCTCCGCTACCTTGATCCCGGTCGTCACATTTTGGACAAAGAAGATGTCCTCGATCGAAACCACCTGCGGTTTGTACTTGTCGAGAAGATGCTCAAAATCCTCAGAAATCTCTAACAATCGGTTGCTAAAATCTTTTTGGGCTGAAGTTTTTATAATTCCAAAGTTTAAAAGATTTAACTGCGAACCAGACTTTTCTAGCACGGCAAATCCGCATCGTTCGTATCCGGGATCAATTCCAATAATTTTCATTACGTTTTTGAATTATCAATTATCAATCTTCAATGACCAATGATGGAAATTTTATTAATCCATCTAATTGTAGATTCCTAATTGAAGATTGAAGATTAAAAATTTTACCATTTCCCAATTATGACCTTAAAGTCTACCACCACCGCTCGATCCTCCGTCACCATCACTGGATTCATATCGATTGAATCAATCTCTGGAAAATCCAAAGCTAATTGTTGAAGTTTTTTCATTGTTTTAAGTAATTCCTTTATTGCTTTTGGCTTCCCGTCCCGCGCTCCGTCTAAAATTCGAGAAATTTTGGTGGCTTCAATCATTTTCTGAAAGCTTGAAACAGGAAGTACGCGCAAAGCTGTATCTGCGCAAATTTCGGTATAAATTCCTCCAGAGCCAAAAAGCATCACTTTCCCAAAATTTGGATCTGTATTGATGCCCAAAATAATTTCTACCCCCTTTTCAATTTGCTCCTGAACCTGGATTTGTGCGTTTTTTAAACCATAAATTTGGATTGATTTTTCTAAACTCTCCCAGGCGTGTTCAAACTTGTCTATAGAATCAATATTGAGAAAAACCCCCTTCATTTCTGTTTTATGAAGCGCTTGCGGAGAAATGATTTTTAAAACCACTTTTTCTGGGAAAATAGTCTCCACAAATTTCAAAGCCTTCTTCTGGTCTAAAAAAACTTCAGATCTCGGTACATCAAAACCATAATGAAACAAAATATGATCTACTGCCTCAGGAGATAAAACTTTTGTTTTTTCTTTTTTAGCGAGATTAAAAAATTGCTCAAGCGTCTTTACCCGGGACAATTTTGGTTTTTTGGCACATGCTCGATGAGTTTTATAATTCACCACCTCTCCCATCACTCGGAGCGCATCTGATGGAAAATCAAAAACCGGTACTTTCCCGGCTTCAAGGAGAGTTTTTCCAAAACTGACCTGCTCCCCTCCCACGAAACTCGCCACAATATTTTTATCCGTTCTTCTCGAATATCGAACCAGTAGGGTAGCGGTCTTTTCAATTTCTGTGGTCCGCTGAGGCGTCAAAAGGACCAATATTTGATCGATATTTTTGTCTCCCAGGAGTACCTCCAGAGCTCTCTCATATCGCTGAGCATCTGCATCTCCGATGATGTCGATCGGATTTTTGAGATTCGCCTCTGCCGGAAGTGATTTTTGAAGCTGAGAAATCGTTTTTGGAGCCACCGTGGCTAACTCTAAATTGTTTTCTTTCAAAAGATCCGTCGTCATCACTCCCACGCCTCCCGCATTGGTCAAAATCGCTATGCGAGAATCGTGCTTTTTTTCTTCGGCAAACTGCAATAATTCTAATACACCAAACATATCCCGCATGCTCTCCACTTGAATAGCACCAGAAGACCGAAAAGCCGATTTCGCTACCTGAAAATCCGGTGTCATTGCCCCCGTATGAGAGGTCATGGCCGTTTTAGCTTTTTCACTTTTGCCGGGCTCGAGGATCACCACTGGCTTTTTGAGCGTAATTTTGCAGAGCAAATCCAATAATTTTTTTCCATCTCGGAGGGACTCCAAATATAGAGCAAAGATCTTCACTTTTGGGTCATCCGCCAAGGCCTCCAAAAATTCTATTTCAGAGAGACCGGCCTTGTTTCCGAGGGAAATAAAATGAGAAAAACCAATCCCCTTCTGGGCCGCCCAATCAAGAATCGCCGTACAAAACGCTCCAGACTGAGAGATAAAAGCAATATCTCCCAAAGCAGGAAAACCATCCGAAAAGCTGGCATTAACCCCCGCATGAGGAAATACAGCTCCCAAACAGTTGGGACCAAGAAGGTTAATCTTATTTTTTTGGCACTTCTCGATGATCTCTTTTTCTAGTGCGAATTCTCCTACTTCTGAAAAACCAGCTGAAATAACGATGACATTTTTAGTCTTATTCCACACACAGTCATCTATGACATCTGAAACATATTTCGCTGGGACCACTATCACGACCAGATCAAGTGCCTTATGAATTTCATGCACACGTCCCACGCAAGGAGTATTAAAAATTTTTGCTCCTGCGTACTTGGGGTTTACAGCCCAAATTTCTCCTTTAAACTCTCCTTCTTGGATGTTTTTGAGGATAATCGTCCCAAGCTTCTCCTCGCTCTCAGAAACCCCAACTACGGCTATGTTTTGAGGCGAAAAAAATGATTTCAAATCCATGTTAGTATTATAATAAAAAACCCTCTCTTCAAAAGCAATTCAGTAGAAAATAAGAGAGGGTACGCGAAACATTGAGGGAGCTTGTCCGCCGTCCTCTCGGCCAAACTGTCCGTCCCAAGATCTCGGGAAGACGGAAGTTTGGAATTGTTTTTTAATCCAACGTAGGCTGATGCTTCAGCGAAAGCGGATGTTTCATAAAAAAAAGTCCCGAATATTCGGGACCTTTTTGTTCTTCTTTATCAAAAAAGCTTAGGTAGCTGTAATTGTCATATCGAGCGTGTAGTTCCCCGCTGGTTGTTGCGCTGGAACATTTTGTCGAAGCTCAATCCCTCGGATAACATAACCATTATAATCCTCCCCCGTAGTAGAACTAAAGAGTGTAATACTATTTGTTCCACCTGCCTCATCAAAGGTATCTTCTGCTCCTGCAGAAATCCCTGTAGTACTTGTGTTTTCTCCAGTAATTGCCGCTGTGGATGGATTAAACTCTGCTCTTCTGATGTATGCTGTCTGCGGATTCACCGTAAGCCGCCCCTCTGACAATAAAGCCGCTCCATTGTAATCCATGGTATTGGTTCCATCACTCCACGTAGCCGTCGGCCCGTCGGTTGCCGCAATAGACACGGTCCAGGCTTCTGTCTCTGTAGGGTTGGCCAATAAGATTTGTTGTGTTATAGAAGGTCCCCACACGTCCACCGATGACCCAAGAGAAGCAGTCGTTTCTTGATCAATAAACGAAGTCGTCACGGGGGTAAAAGGCACGGTAGGACTAACAACCGCATCTCCTACGTCATCCACAATAGAAACCGTCAAAATCCCGTCATTGACAGTAATTGCCAGCTCAGTATTATCTGCTGCCTGCACTCCAACCAGGAGTCCAATAGAAAAAGTCGCAACAGAAGCCACCGCGAAGATCTTTTTTAGGGTTTTCATTTTTTTAATAAATTTAACTAAGGTAAAAAAATTATTCTTGAACGGTCAGATTTTAACACCCCATTTTTACAAACACAAACTTTTTTTTGTATTTTTTAGATGATAAAAAAACTTTTTATTATTCTTTATTATTTCTTTTTTTAGGGGGAATAATAATCTTTTCTCCCTTTCTGAGTGCATAAGGAGATTTGAGACGATTTACTCTGGCTAGAAATTCCCAATCCACCCCAGCCTTGTCAGCTACACTTACAATCGTATCACCCGTTTTTACTGTATAATCTACCCACCCTTTACCACTATATTTCCAACGTCGCCAAATAACCAAGATAACAAAAATAATAATCACAAGCAGTCCTGCTATAATCTCTTTTTTTGGCAAAACAAAAATCAGCTGATTTTGAGTGCCGATAAAAGTCTCTCCCCCTGTTCGGTCCTCCATATAGACTTCAGAACTCACCTCAAACTTTCCAAACTTAGGAAGCTGTAAATCTTGATTGTACTCAAAGGTATCTTCTGGTGAAATCAAAAATTCTCCGGGGTCTTCACGTGTATCATAAATAATTTCATCTCTCCAGAGATCTTTTACTTTGACAATAAATTTTGCTTTTGTAGAAATAGTTCCTCGGTTTTCGACATGTTGTGAAAAAAAATACACGGGCCCTTTTTTCCAGCCACTGGCTATTTTTTCTTGAAAAAAAGAGTCTTTTATCTTTATTTCTTCTTTGATTTCTCCTTGCACAATATTGTAGATTCGCACCCCTGTCCGAAGCGAAAGCCGTACTCCAGAGTTCAGCATTTGTCTCGCCTTTTGGAGACTCTTGGGGTCTACTTTTTCCATCATGATCGCCCCGGCGGTCTCCCCCATCTCTACGTCTTTGGGGACCGTGACGGTAAAAGGAACTTTTGTGGTCCCCCCGGCCTCAACAAAAACTCGATCCTTCGAGAGTTTGATCCAGCTCCCCATTTCGGTCATCTCTTCCGATTTTTGTTTGAGGGCAAAACCCCCTCCCGAAGAAGGGGTTTGATCAGCTGGATAGATATCCACAAACCAATCTTTTTTGGTAGTATTACGGACGAGTAAAACATCATCATAGCTCTCCCCCGGACCCAGCTTATACATAAACCACCCACGGTTACCATTGTCCAATGGTTTGAGCGGCATACCACCGACCCCGCCAAGAGCAAACACTTCAGAAAAAGAAAACAATGCAAAAATAGCCACAAAAAAGCTTAAAGCCGGTATATATTTTCTTTTCATTTTTAATCTAGGCAGGATACAAAAAAATTAAAGATTATTTATTTTTCTTCTTTTTTTTGGGCGGCACCAAAATCTTATCCCCCTTATTAAGGATAAAAGGGGTTTTGATCCGATTTACTTTGGCCAAAAATTTCCAATCTATCCCATGTTTTTCGGAAAGTTCGGTAATAGTATCTCCTGCTTTGACCGTATAATTATCCCATCCTTTTCCACTGTATTTTCGCCATCGCCAAGCGAAGAAAAGAATAATCAAGGCCAAGACAAGAGCTCCTAAGCCGACCTCGGTCCAAGGAATAATGATAACAGAAAAAGATTCGTCTGAGATCAATGTTTCTGTCCCTTTTCGATCCACCATGTAGAGTTTTGAATCCACCACAATCCTACCAAACTTTGGCATTGCGATCCGTCCGTTATAATCAAAAACAGAATTTGGAGAAACTAAAAACTGTAATGGATCTTCTTGTGAGTTAGTATCAAAAAAAACTTCTCCCTTCTTCCATTCGTTTCGAGCCGTGATAACTATCTTGGCATTAGAAGAAATACTCCCCTTATTTTCAATATTATAAGAAAGTAAATATTGGGTTTTCTCGTTAATATCACCCCTCTGAAGGAATCGAGCGGGCCCTGTGACTAATTCTTCATGAATATCTCCAGGGACAGTATTGTATACTCGGGTCCCTGTTCGCATCGTGAGAACCACTCCCGATCGTCCTGTATCCAATTTCGGCTGATCCAAAGTCCTTGGGTCTTTTTTTTCGACCATAATCGCTCCAGCCGTTTCTCCCACATCGACATCTCGTGGAACCGTAATCGTAAAAGGAATCAGCTTATTCTCTCCTGGGCCCAATGGGAGTTCAATAATTCCGTTTTCATCGGCTCCTTTCATTTTGATCCAGGCTCCTATTTCTGTCATCTTTTCGACTTTTTGTTTGAGCGCAAACCCTCCTCCCGAGGCCGGCATCTGATCAGCTGGATACACGACCGCAATCCATGGCTGATCAGAAGTATTACGAACCACAAACGTATCTTCATAGCTCTCCCCCGGCCCCAGCTGATAGACAAACCAGCCTTTTTTGTCAGGATCGAGAGATTTGAGCGGGGCACCTCCCACTCCCCCGAAGGCAAATGCCTGAGAGATTACCAAAAAAAACACTCCCAGAGCGAGGCCAAATCTAACACAAAACCTATTTTTCTTTTGCATTTTTTTGTTTTTTTAGAAGACAAAGACAGTGTATTTTTTTCCCCAAAAAAAGCAAAATTATTTTAAATACTCGCTGAATGTAAATTATCACACCACCACCCCTTAAGAACGATAACCACCATCGTTCGTTAACCCGTCCCGAGTATTTGGGACGGGTTTAAGGAAGAGCGGGATTGGAATCAGTTTTTGAGAATATCTACTAAACTACAGATGTGATAACTTACTACTAAATAATTTGACTTTTTTTGCAATTAGTGCTATTAAAAAAGAGCAAGGAAATATTTTTTGCAAAAAAGATTGGTTCCAATCCGGGAGGGGCGACAAAAAACAAGGCACAATGCCTTGTTTTTTGTCTATTCTCTCTGATGGGGGCAAACACAAAAAGCAGGGTCTCCCCATGAAACTGCAAAAAATACCACTACACCTGATACTTCTCTTCTGTTGAACGTAATTTTCAATTTCGTGACTCACGCATTTAAACAAAAAATATTTGACAAATGTCAAATCCCTGATATAAGAACGCTACAACAGTGCTTTTGCCACAAAAACTTATTTGAGCAATAGCACAAAAAGGCCTTAACAAAAAAACAAAAAAGAAAGTTAAAACTAATTTTTTGGTAATTTAAAAATCTCAAAATCAAATAACAAAAACGAGATTTTCATTCCAAAAAAACAAAACTTTTTCATTTTTTTATTTTTTAACCCCCTTATTACGATGAAAAAATTTCTTTCTGTGCTGCTCATCTCAGCAGTATTCCTCTCTGGATCAGCTTTTGCCGGGATCGGCGCTGTCCCAGAATCCCCTCAGCGTCTCACTGGGGCACTTAAGTATTGGTTTACTTATGATCTCCAGGCCGGAGATGAGATCAAAGATGTCCTAAAAGTAGTAAACACCAGCCGCTCTAGTAGTGTGGATGTACGTGTCTACGGAGCTGACTACACACCTTCTAGTACTGGAAGTTTTTCTCTCAAAGGTTACTACACCGGGACAAATCCTCGTTATCAACACACCATGATGGGAACCTGGATTACTTTTGACACCGGAGCTGTAAAAAAACTCCGACTCGCTCCTGGGGAAACCGTATTGGTTCCTTTTAAATTGAGAATCCCTAAGGGCGTGGCCCCAGAAGACATGAAAGGAGGGCTCGCAGCTGAACAGATCAAAACATCTTATAGCCGACGAGGGCGAGGTATCTCCGTCGTAACTCGAGCCGCAGTTCAGGTTTATGCCAATCCTGCCGCCCTCCCAGAAAAATACCAATAAAGAAAACACTACAAAAAAGATTTATCAAAAAAAAAAGCTCCGCGCAGGCGGAGCTTTTTTTGATATTTAATTACTGAGCTTTTCTACTTCTTCTTTTTTTTAGGAGGGGGAACGAGTATTTTTTGTCCTTTTGTCAGGAGAAAAGGAGACTTGATCCGATTTACTTTGACGAGAAACTCCCAGTCAATCCCGTGTTTTTCTGCCACCGTGGTGACCGTATCTCCTGATTTGACAGTATAATTATCCCACCCTTTTCCGCTGTATTTCCGCCGTCTCCAGACAAAGAAAAACACAATAAGAGCAATCACAAGAGCTCCGAATCCCACTTCTTTCCAAGGGATTATAATGACAGAAAAATATTCTTCCGCAATTTGTGTTTCCTCTCCTTTTCTACCTACCATAAACACTTTTGAACTCACCTCTATTTTTCCAAATTTTGGCATCAAAATCCGCCCATTGTAGTCAAAAGTAGCGGCCGGAGAAACTATAAATTCTGGTGGTTCTTCTGTTGTGTCATAAAAAACATCCCCTCCTCGCCAAATATTTTTGGCGGTAGTAATTATTTTTGCATTAGTAGAAATAGAGCCCTTATTTTCGATGTCGTAGGATAATAAATACCGTGCCATTCCATTTAATTCTCCTTTTTTGAAAAATTTACCCTTTCCGACAACCAATTCTTCATGGATATCCCCTGGCACCGTATTATATATCCGGGTCCCAGTACGCATACTCAATACTACCCCAGATCGCCCAGAATTAATTTCTGGACTTTTTGCCGTTTCCGGGTCTTTTTTTTCTACCAAGATAGCTCCCGCAGTCTCTCCTATTTCAACATCATGAGGAATAGTGATCGTAAAAGGAAGAAGTCTTTGTTCTCCCGGTTCCAATAATACCTCTATAATCCCGTTTTCATTGGCCCCTTCCATCTTAACCCACTTCCCCATACCAGACATTTCTGCTCCTTTTGGTTTCAAGGCAAACCCCCCTCCTGAAGCGAGAACTTGATCCGCTGGGTATACAACGGCAATCCAGGGTTTATCTGAAGAATTTCTCACAACAAACGTATCATCATAGCTTTCTCCTGCACCAAGCTGGTACACAAACCATCCTTTTTTCGTCGGATCAAGTGATACAAGTGGGGCCCCCCCTACGCTCCCATAAGCAAAAGCCTGAGAAGTAATCAAAGAAAACGCCCCAAGAGCAAGTACCAACCCCACACAAAACATGTTTTTTCTTTTCATTTTTTTTATTTTTAAGAAACAAGAATAAGCGCAAAAAACGCAAAAAGGAGTGTAAAATCTCCCTTCAAAAAAAGCAAAAGTTTTTTTATCTCCCAAGGCCCTCCCGCTGAGTGAAGTCTTTTTGACTTCGCTTTTTCTCATCTTATCCATCCTCCTCTTGCAGGAGTAAGTGTCTAGATCCTGTCCGCCATCTTGTCGGCTGGCCTGTCTGTTCCGAAGTCTCGGGAAGACTGGAGTTTGCAAATACAGTACAAATAAACGAAGGCTGAAGCTTTTTGATTATATAAAACACAACCGCCGGATCAAGTTTGCAACTTGATTCACGTGTTTCTATCATAAAAACACGCCTTCTCCCCGAATAAATAAAATCAACCGCTTTCCCCTTATCTAAACCAAAAAATAAAGAATCTTAAAAAAGGCTGATCCAAAAAAGACGGTTCTTCTTTTCTAAAAGTGGGTAAAGATAAGATCATGGAAGACAAGAGAAAT
>CAYFMH010000038.1:0-15602 GCA_964344165.1 uncultured Candidatus Peribacteria bacterium
CTTGTCTTCCATGATCTTATCTTTACCCACTTTTAGAAAAGAAGAACCATTTTTAAGTTGAATAGTGTACAAAATCATGGTATAATTTCATGATTTTTTAATAAAAAAAATGGCCTCCGAAACTCCTGCCCTCAAAACAGACAATCCCCCAGTGGATTTCTCTCTTGAATTTTCTGATTCTCCCAACGCAACAAAACAAAAAGTTTCTGAAGCAGTGGCTCTTAATTTCCCCGCACTCCTTACTGCCCGTAAACACACACTTTCCGCTGATCTGCCGCTTGATACCGACCTAAAAGAAAAATGGAGTAAATTCAAAGGTTTTGGCAAAGAAAATTTAGCTGCAGATGGTTATGAGGGTAGAACAGAAAACACTTCAAAATTTGACCATATTCCTGAATTAAAAAAGTTTGATTTTGGAGAAAAAAATGAACCTAATGTCGGCTGGAAAGTTCACTTAAACGTGTCCCCAAAAAATGCTTTAGAGGTAGCTAAATATTTAACCAATAATGGCTACTACCATAAATTCTTAAAGGGAGGAGAGCCTGGTGATGGTAAAATCTTCACAATCTATCTAGGATCTAGAGCCATGGCAGACAAGTGGGCGCACCAGATCAGCCAAGACTTAAAAGAAAAGCTACAAAAGCCATTAGACACATCAGAGGTGGAACTAGCAAGAGGGGTCGTAGGAAGATTTGCAATCCGGGCTGGTGATATGGAAAATAAATATACAGGTTACGGAACCTGTGGTATGCCTTTTATAAAACAAGATGCACTTGCTTTCATGAGATCGAATCGAACAATAACTAACTGGGGCGAACTTTATGAAAAAAGCCTTGGTGATTCTGATTTAGAAAAAATATTTTTAGAGCTAAAAAAAGATTTTGGTGCCTATTTTACTGGGTAAAAAAGTTGTTAAAAAAAGCATGTAAGAGTGGGAAAGGGAGTATTCCTAATTTTTCCATTTGCCATTTTTCCCTCCGCAGGTTCAATTTTATAAATTGAACCAAAACGTTTCGGTTGTGCAACACTAAAAACATTCCGAAGCAACTTACAAAGTTGCTCCTGCAGAAGACAGACTAAGAAACATCTCGAGTTTTTTACATTTCCATTTTCCCATTTGCCATTTTTCGTCTCCCCCCACCCCTCATGCAGACTCCATATTGCATGTGGAGCCACTTTGCTGTTTACACTTTTTCCACCTCCGCATTCTCAATCTCAATATGCAAGTTCTCTCGCTGCGGAAAAAGATGCTTGTGTGCCGAAAGAATTTCAATCCCCACAACCTCATTATCCTCACCAAAATTAATCGCCACGTCCTCTGAAATTCTCTGCGTCGTCACCTGTGCCGGTTTTTCCGTAAACCGGATATAAGCCGCATCAACTTCTTCGTCATAAGATATTTTCATGGTCAACTAGAAATAAAAAGTATAAACCGTAATGACAATTGTTTTTTCTTTTCTCTTTTCTATAACCGACATCACTTGCTTAATCCCATACCATTTTCCATTCCACTCTTTTTCAAACGGAAAGTTTTTTCTGAAAGCTTTTCTTCCCGTTTTGGCAGGAACACTTTCCCCTTTTTTAATAGTCTCAAGAATTTCTTCTTTCGTGGTTCCTCTTTCTTTCATCTGTATCTCCACATGTTTCGAAAAAACAATTTTTTCTGGTGTCATTTCCGCCCTGAGATTATTTTTTATTCGTTTCTCGTCAAGGAATATTCATTTTTCCATTTGCCACTTTTCGCCCCTAAAAAAATCTATGGAAACAATCGATAAATCTCTCGACGATGTTTGATTCGACAAAAAACACACTGATTTTTATCAATTTTTAACCCAACTCTCCATACGCCTATTCGAACCCGAAAATAGTTTTCATACCCCTGAAGTTTTTTGATGTCTATTTCCAAATCTTTCATTTTTTTGGTTTCAGAAAAAAGCTCTGCCAACTTGATTATCTCAAATCTCACTCGTTTTGGCGCCTTTTTTAGGTCCTTGAAAAAAGCTTTTTTAAAAGAAACTTTCATACTCCAAATAAATTTTTTGCCTTCGCCTCCCCAAAAGAAATTTCTTCGTCTCCTTCTGCTGCTTCCATAAAACTGCCTAGATTACGATCCGCTACCTGCTCAAAAGCCTCCATCACCGATCGAGAAATCAATGTCTGTAGCTGCGACTCCGTCATTTCTTTTACTTTCATATCAACACAAAACTAAGAAAATCCCCTTTAAAAGTCAAAAAATTAAACTCATTTTTCCATTTGCCATTTTTCGCCCCCAAAACTAAATTCAATTTCGTGATTTTTCCCGGCAAAGTTATGAAACTTCGCCTACGATTGGTCCAATCAAAAATAATTTTTCAATTCCAAAATTGTTCATTGTTCTCTGTTAATTGTTCTCTGAAATGTCCACCCCTGTCCAACGCCAATACAACCAACTCAAATCCGAAAACCCAGACGCGGTGCTTTTTTTTCAATTGGGAGACTTCTACGAAATGTTTCACGAGGATGCGGTACTCGCCTCACGAGTCCTGGGCATCACCCTCACCGCTCGACACCGAGGGACCGAAAATGAAATGCCCATGTGTGGATTTCCTATCCATGCGCACAAAGACTACCTAGAAAAATTCGTCGCCGCCGGATACAAAATCGCCGTTGCAGACCAGTTTGAAGAGCCAGAAACCAAAAAAATCGACCGAAAAATTACCCGCGTCATCACGCCAGGAACCAATATGCACCCGGATTCTGCGGAAAAAAACAGCTTCCTCGCCGCGGTCCTCCGAGACAAAAATCACTTCGGACTCGCCTACGCGGATCTCTCGACCGGGGATTTTCGAACGGCTTTTTTTGAGGAAGAAAAATCGTTTCTTGATGAACTATTCAAGATTTCACCGCAGGAAATCCTGCTCCCGACCGAGCTTTTTGAGGACCAAGCGTTTTGTGAGAAGCTGAAGCTTTTTCACCTGACGCTACGAAAAAAAGGGAACGAAAAAGAAAGTGCAAATGCTTTGCAAAAACATTTCGGCGTTTCGGACCTCTCGGTCTTTGGGATCGAAAAACTAAAGATCTTGATCGAGGTCTCGGCTATGGCCCTCCAATATTTAGAAGAAACCCAAAAAACGGATCTCTCCCACATCACTAAGCTGGTCCAATACTCGACTGCTGAAATCATGACCCTGGATGCTCAAACCCTGCAGCACTTGGAGATTTTTACCCCTCTTCGACAGACAGAGAACACCGCCACGCTCTACTCCGTCTTCGCCAAGCCCTACACCGCGATGGGAGGCCGAAAGATGAGGACCTGGATCGCCAATCCCCTGCTTTCGATGGAAAAAATCAATGCACGGCTCAATGCCGTCCAAGAACTGACCGAAAACCTCGCTCTGACTGAGGAATTGACCGAAAAATTCCGACAAATCTTTGACCTGGAGCGGATCCTGGCCCGACTGGTGACCAACCGTGGAAACGCTCGAGATCTAGCTTTTTTCCGAGACAGTCTGATCAACTTTACACCTTTGCAAATACTTTGCAAAAACACAAGCAACCAACTAATAAACGAAAAATCAGAGCTCTTCGGTGGGTTTGAAGCAATTACCAAAAAGCTCGCCCTCGCGCTTGCCGACAACCCACCACTCGAAATCACCGAAGGAAAAATGTTTCGTGATGGATTTAATCCCAAGTTAGACGAGTTCCGATCCCTTACCAACGATTCTGAGCTCTGGCTGGGGGAATTTCTCGAAGCAAGAAAAAAAGAATCCGGCATCCAAAACCTCAAGATTAAATACTCAAAAAACTTTGGCTTCTGCATGGAGGTCTCCGCTGGCCAAAAAGATAACGTGCCCGAAAACTGGATCCGCCGCCAAACCCTCGTCAATGCCGAACGATTTACCACCCCAGAATTGTCCGAATACGAAGAACGCGCCCTGTCTGCCCAATCTCAGGCCTGTGCACTAGAGCATGAGATGTTTCACGCCCTGCGCACCGAACTCTGCCAATATACAGAAAAAATCCAACTCGCCGCTAAAGCGATTGCCGAACTCGATACGCTCCTGGCCTTCACTCGTACAGCGGAGAAATGGCGATGGAATAAGCCGGAAGTAAATGAAAATCAAACTGATTTTGTTGTCGAACAGGGGAGACATCCGGTGGTCGAACAGCTCACGGATGAAAATTTCATTGTGAATGACCTGAAGATGGGATCTGAATCGCATTTTCACCTCATCACGGGCCCCAACATGGCGGGAAAATCCACTTTTTTGAGACAGAATGCCCTCATCATCCTACTGGCTCAAATCGGAAGCTTCGTTCCTGCGAAGCAGGTGCAAATGGGGATTTTTGATCGGATCTTCACTCGGGTCGGCGCCTCGGACAATCTCGCGGGGGGCCAATCTACCTACTTCGTCGAGATGATGGAGACCGCCACCATCCTCAATGCCGCGACTGAAAAAAGCTTCGTCATCCTGGATGAAATCGGACGAGGGACCTCTACTTTTGACGGAATCTCTATCGCCTGGGCAATTACCGAGTTTTTGCATGAAAAAATTAAAGCAAAAACGCTCTTTGCTACGCACTATCACGAGCTCATCGATCTGGCCGAAAATTTATCACACGCCAAAAACTTTCACATCTCCGTGGCCCAAAACAAGGCGGGAATCACGTTTTTGCGAAAGATTTGCAGCGGAGGCATTTCTGATTCTTTTGGGATCGATGTCGCCGCCTCGGCCGGGCTACCAAAGGAATTAATCGCCAATGCTCGAGAAATCCTCCAAAGACTTGAATCAGAAAACTTAATCGAAAGACCCAATCTTTTTTCGGCCCCTCGCGTCCGAGAAAAAATCGTAGAAATCAACAAAGAAACGGAAGTTGAAAATTTTTTGTCTAACCTTGATCCCAACGAAATGAGTCCCAAAGAAGCTCTAGAGGCGCTCTTCCAAATGAAAGAAAAACAGCAAAATAAGTCCTAATAATTCGACCTAAATCTAAATACGATTGTGTTTTCGAACTCCTCTATAAAAACTTTTCAAGGATATTTTCCCACGATTTTTTGTTGGGGCGAGATTTCTCCCGACTGGTCGGGAGAAACTCGCCCTCAAAAAATCGTCTCCGCCAAGGATCTTATTTTTTAGCTTCGCCTTCTCCCCGCAGGCGGAATAGCACTATTAAAAATTAGTAAAAAAAAGCTCTCTTTTTCAAGAACAATTTACAGCACAAGCCTTACTTTCACCTTTCTTTTGCGAAAAACAGAACTTCACAATTCAACAAAACAAAATTTGATTTTTTAAATAAATTTCGATAAAAGTTATTATCAGGGGGTTTTCCATTTCGCCAAAAAATGACGGCCATTATTCAGGTTTACTGCCAAGACTGCCGAGGAAGGTTTGAAATCAACTCTCTTGATGTTGAAGAAGAGGAGATTATCGAATGTTCTCTTTGTATGGCCGAAATAGAAATAATTCAAATGGACCCCTTTAAAACGAGACTTTTTAGTGAAGAATAAACCAATTTTAAAATGCAGAATGCAGATTTCAGAATGAAAATTCTAAATTCTTAAGTTTTTGTTTGGGGCTTGGAGTTTTTTTGCATAATCTTTTGCCTTTTTGGCTTTTTTCTGCTAGAATAAAGGGAATTCATATCAAAAATTGGGGATTTGCCCCATTAGATATGAAACAAAAAAATTAAAACATTATCTAACGGGGTAAATGAAAATTGAATTTCACGGAGCCGCTCGGGGAGTTACCGGATCAAAACATCTGATCCACATCAACGGAAAGAAAATCCTGCTAGACTGCGGGCTTTTTCAGGGAAAACGAAAAGAATCGATTTTTCAAAATCTAAACTTTCCTTTTGATCCTGCCGAAATCGACGCCCTCGTCCTCAGTCACGCACATATCGACCACTCTGGAGCAATCCCAACACTCGTAAAAAATGGATTCTCCGGACCAATCTACTGTACCCATGCAACGAGAGATTTATGTTCTATAATGCTCCTGGACTCGGCCTACATCCAAGAAAAAGATGCCGAATGGCTCAAGAAAAAACTAAAAGACCCAGAAGCTGAACCACTCTACACAATTCCAGATGCCGAAAAAGCGATGAGTCTTTTTCGTTCCGTGCCATATGAACAAAAAGTCCCCATCACCCCAGATGTAAAAGTTACTTTTCACGATGCCGGACACATCCTCGGAGCAGCCAATGAAGAGTGGGAGATCTATGACCGAGCCACCCAACAGCATATCCGACTTGGGTTTACAGGAGATCTCGGGCGACATGACCTGCCAATCCTCAAAAATCCCGTTCAGCTCAAAGATCTCGATGTCCTGATCACAGAATCAACATATGGAAATAGGCTTCACGATGAGATCGAAGCGGTCGAAGAGCACCTGGCTCAAAAAATTAATGAAACCGTCGAGCGAGGTGGAAAAATTTTGATTCCGGCTTTTGCGGTCGAACGGACGCAAGAAATTCTCTACGTCCTGAGAGGTCTCACGATCAAAAATAAAATTCCTCAGCTTCCGATCTTTGTGGATTCTCCTCTCGCGACCAATGCGACTGAAATCTTCCGATTACACCCAGAGTGCTTTGATGTGGATTTGGAAGAACTAATTGAAAAAGACAAAGATCCTTTTGCAGAACGACACGGAGTGCAATTTACCCGCAGCGTGGATGAATCCAAGGCGCTCAATAATTTCCCAGGGAGTTGTATCATCATCTCAGCCAGCGGTATGTGCGAAGCCGGACGAATCCGACATCATCTCAAAAATCAGATTTCTGATAGTAAAAACACACTTCTCATTGTCGGATATATGGCGCAACACACACTTGGAAGGAAGCTCGTAGAGGGAGAAAATCCCATCAACATCTTCGGCGAACCTCATGACGTCAATATGGAAGTCGTGATTTTTAATGCTTTTTCTGGGCATGCTGACCAGAATGACCTGCTCCGATTTGCAAATAACTGTGGAAGCCCTAAGACCGTCTTTTGTGTCCATGGAGAAGAATCCCAAATCGACGTCCTCATGCATCGGATTGGAGAACTGGACAACTGTAAAAAGAGTAAAATTTATGGTCCGGCTCCAGATGAGTGTTTCACGCTTCAGGCCGATGGGACGTTTAAAAAGTGTGGGACAGCACCGATTCGAAAGACTTAGATCACTCATTCCCAAGTTTAACTTGGGAATGCAATTGTGTACCCAAGCTCAGCTTGGGCACAAGAGAACAAGAGAAAGAGAACTGGTCGGAAGACGGGAGAACATTGACCCTGCCTAAAGAGAATAAATTTAGCCAAAAATCTATCCAAATAAGAGTAAAAACAAACGTTATAACCCCCTGAATAGATTAGAAAATCCAAATTTATAATAGTGACGCTCCCTTCAGAGTATTCAATCAACCCCAAAATCGAATGATTTAACCCCTAAGTCGAATCATTTTCCCAACCGCATAGATAAGCCTAAAAACAGATGTTTTGCATCCTTTGATGACAACTATCGGTCATGTAAACGATCTTTTGTATGCATTTGAGGCAATGTAAAAGCATCTTTGCATGCATCAGAAACAATTTAAAATATCCTTTATGGACACGAGAAAGCACATAGATAGCCCCAAATAATTATTGTTGGCTATATAAAATGTTTTTATTTGCTATAAAACTATGTTATGATGCCTCTGTTGTATTTCTTAATTCATTAAAAAAATGGCCAACAACAAACAAACGGCTTCACAAATCTGGTCTGGTAAAGGCTGTCATGATGAAGATACCGCTTTCCTCCTCTTCGTCCGTGCTAACCGTCCAAAAATCTCACACGAAGTTCGTGGAATACGGTCGAAATCTGATCTAGAAAACACTCGAAAACGAGTCGAACGGGATGAGGCGCGGAAGGCAAAACTTTTGGCGGCTATCAATGATATTGATCAGGAGTTGGCCAAATACTTAGAGCCTCGGGCAAAGGAGGATACCAAGATCGCAAAGCGAGTAAAAGACTTCCTTGTGGATGAAGATCCACGACTTTTGCAAGAGTGGGCAAAGACTTGGAAGGCAAAGAAATAGCGTGCAAAAAATAAATAGGTAGAAAAAAGACGACCCCGGGCTTGTCCCGGGGTCAGAATTCTTTGACGATCGGTTGTTACTTTTGGCGATCAGGAACCTTCACCTCCAATTGATTGTAGATGTCAGCAAGTCCCACAGTAACTGCTGTAGCCTGCCTAAGATCGAGGAAAAAGAGCGACGGGAAACCTGTGACGCGGTCGATCCACGAAGGCTCGATGCTGAAAATCAACATCTTCGCATCGTCACTCCGCGCCTTCATCCGAGTCTGACCATCAAAGATCCATTTGCCCGGATCTTTCAACCGCGGCACGACCTCAAACCGACGCCAGTCGTCATTACCAGGCTCATAGGCGATCGGAGCCATCCCCCCTGTGATAAGAAGATGTGCCATCCAAAGGTTGACCTCGTGGACATCCAATTTGCCTTTGCCGTCCAAATCAATGAATGAGGCTGCTTCCAGCTCCCGCAATGGTGCAAAGAGGCCGTTCCGTAATTCAAAGTAGCACCGATGAAGCGGCACCTGTACTTCAAAAGCGGAGACGACCGGTGCAAGGTTAAAGTACTCACGCAGGTTATCCACCACCTGCTTGGGCTGCCCACCCTCGGAGCCCTCGAAACAACTTCGAACTCTCAGTCCATAATAAAGGTTTGTTCCGCGTGCGACACCATGCTCCAGAGAATCCCTTCGGATAAGATGAGCACTGATGAAAAAATCCCCGTACTTGGTTGTCGCCCTATAGAAAAAGTCTCGATGAGTCCCGATAAGACCAGCTTTTACCGCCTTTAAGCATTCTACTACTGCCTTGTCTGACTCTGTCCCTTGTAGCAACCACCGAAGCATGTCTAGCAACATATCGCACGATGGTGCAAGTACAAAATCGTCGTGATAGTGGGTGACCACGGTAGCTTCGCCGTGCACCAATTTTTCAAGCTTAGTTTTCATCTCCTGTTCTCCACAGAAAAACTCAAGCCGGACCATCCGACTCGTTCGAAGCAGGGACGAGCCATTTCAGCCATTGATGATGTCCCCGTCTCAATTTCAAATAAATCAAAACCAAAACGGGAACATCACGCACAACCGATCTATCAAAGAACATTCGGGAACCAAAATTTCAAAGAGAATTTCGGACACCACAAAACTTTAATAGCAAATATCCTTAAATTGTCAATCTCGTCGGCAGTAAGTTTTCACACATATAATTTGATCGATATACTTTGAAGCTTGTTCTGATCCTATTATCTCTTAACCCTGGAATTAATTCCAGGTTAACGAGCAATGGTTGTTTTCATTGTTAAGTTGACGAGAGTGAAAGCTTGCCGTCGACACTGGGACAACGTCCTCTGCGACTCAATCATATTCCCCCACGGATCCTCCCCCCCATCACAAGCTCCTAGTTGTACCGGGAGCTTCGTTGTAGGATTGGCACAGCATGGCTTATGGTGCCACTTAAAAATTGGGGCCTCAACATAACCAACAAAGACTTATTCGTGATTCTGGTTTAAACTTTGGGAAAACCACCTAGTTGCCCCAAAACGGAAACCAAGAAAAAGAAAAGAAATTCTGGAAAAATCCACTCATAAATCCATCCATCGGGACATGTAATTCTTCATCTCCATCTTTTACATGAACTCCTGTTTCATCGATCTTTACGGCTTCATCACCAGTCGTTACAGCTATCCCTTCTTTATCATATTTCACGTTTCCATCTTTTGATTTTACACGGAGACCATCTGCGTCCCAGATGATACTTTCGTCTCCTTCGACAACCTGGATGCCATCTTTTCCATATTTCACTTTTCCTTTTTCATCAGCCACCTCTATGCCACTTTCACCATATTTTACCATCCCTTTTTCGGTTGTGATTTCCATTCCCTCATCAGAAAAATGAACAGGGGCCATGTTTTTTTCCATTTCTTTTTCAGCCTCGTTCATGGCTTGATTAATGATAGCATCCACGTCGGGCATCTCGACAGAGGCGTAGACGTGTCCGGGGCCATGATGGGCAAAAGCGAGTGAAGAGACAAGAACTCCAGAAACGATTAGTGATTTTTTCATGATTTTTGGGTTATGAAATAAAAAATTTTCTCCTCTATCATCCCCGGCTTGCGTGCCCTCCCGACAAGTCGAGATCGGAGGGCCAAAAATCCAATTTTTGTCTTTGATTTGTGGATTCCCAATCAGGGTCGAGAATAACAAGAGTTCTGATGATATTTTTCTTGATTCTATTTCAAAAGTCAATTTTTAAATATACCCGAATTACGAAATTAAATTTGAAGCTTAAATAAGCAAAAAACAGGAAATAGATTTATAATTTTCGCGATTTTACTCTGAAGACTCGAGGATAGAATCGCTTTTTTGCGAATATCTACTTAAAAAGTAGATAAATTTTTTAGCCTGTCCTCCGTAGTCCCGAGGACTCGGGAAGACTGAAGTTTGGGAAGTGAATTTAAAAATAACGAAGGCGGAAGCTTATCATGCTAATTTTTTCTAAATTAACTAAAAAAAAGATCGTAGACAGGTTCTAAGAGGAAGAATGCAAAATGAAGGAAAATTTTTTGCGAAAATTTTTGGCATGGCAAAGGGACAATGGGTAGAACACGCCAAGGTCCCAAAAGTAGAACTCATCAGAGAATTGATACGTTGGGAGAAAATTTTTAGGTGGAAGTTAAAATGGACATAGCGCAGCATTAAAAATTGACAAAAACATTTTATTTTGTTATATAGAAAACATGAATTGTGAATTTTTAAGCGATAACTCTCAAAATATTCCTCCTGCTATTTGGAATGCTTTAGAGGATGCCAACAAGGAAGCTGCCAATGTTCCATATGGACAAGAAGGTGATGTTTGGACAGAAAATGCGAGACTTGAGTTTAAAAGATGTTTCGGAGAAGAAGCAGAAGTCTTTTTTCTAAACAATGGCACAGCTGCGAATGTTTTATCTTTGAAAACAATCCTGAAACCTCATCATACCATTTATTGCTCAAAAAGCTCACATCTCAAATTTGAAGAATGTGGAGCAATTCATAATCATGTTGGTTGTTCTTTAACTACTATTCCTACAGATGAAAACGGAAAGATTTTAATCCATGAATTAAAAGACAAAAAACATGGAGTATCAGCTATTCATTATTCAAAGCCTGGGGCTATTTCTATTTCTCAATCAACGGAAGTTGGTGGGGTTTATACACCCGATGAAATTAGAAAAATTTCAGAATATGCTCATAATAATGATATTTATCTTCACATGGATGGTGCCCGTTTATGTTATGCAGCAGCAGCTCTTGGTGTATCATTAAAAGAAATATCAACCGATTGTGGAGTTGACGTATTATCTTTTGGGGGGACTAAAATGGGGCTTATGGGTGGTGATGCAGTAATCTTTTTGAAAGAAGGGCTAGGGAAAGAATTTGAATGGACTCAAAAACAAGGCGGACAATTGAATGCTAAAATGTGGTATATTGCTGCTCAATTTTATGCACTTTTGACAGATGATAAGTGGAGAGAAATGGCAACACATGCCAATAGAATGGCAAAAAGGATTGAAGAAGTGATAACAAATTCTCCTTTCTCTGAAGTAGCTTGTCCTGCCTCTACAAACCAAGTATTTTTTACTTACCCACACGAGTTTAGAAGAGGATTAGCTGAAAAATTCAGGCTCTATGATTGGGAAATTTCTGAATATGGAGATTCCACACTTCGAGTAGTAACTTCTCCAACGACAACAAATAAAGCGGTTGAATCACTAATTGCAGCAATTGACCATGATACTGATATAATTGAACTGTATGGTTGTGGACATGCATAGATAAAAAAGTTCCGTAGAACCCAAAAAATGACCTTAATAAAGCCACTAATCATTCATCGGTACTGCTCAATATCATTTGGCATCGCCAAGGGGAATCGAACCCCTGTTACCAGGATGAGAACCTGGCGTCCTAACCACTAGACGATGGCGACTTAGACAGTTTGTAAATCGGGACTAACCACTAGACGATAGCGCCAGGCGGACGAAATATAAATACTTTTTTGAAAGTAAAAATCAAATTTTTTTGTTTTTTGTTAAAAAACATTTGCCAAAAATTTTTAGAGGAATAAAACGTGCGCAACTTAATTTTATTTCTTAATTTTTTAATCATGGGAGCAGAAAGAATGGCGAGAGAGGCTTTTTTTAAGGGAAAGTATGACAAAGAGTTTGCGAGAGGGCGGCCAGATTGTTTGGAATATGCTGCATTAAATGGAGAGTTTGGAGAAGACGCAAAGGAGGCCATGGAAGCAGAAATGAAGATTACAATCAATGAAGTAACAGCAAGGATGCAATCAATTGTTGATGAGGAGCTAGAAGAGGAGCAAGAAGAGAGAATGGCAGCCTAAAATTATTATTTGTTTTCTTGAAAAACAGTAGTATGTTCCAGGAGCATGTTTACCGGCATCATCGAAGACGTTGGCCAGATCGAAAAAATTGAAGGAAATTTATTTACGATTTCCCATCATTTTGATGAATCATTTGCAATTGGAGATTCGGTTGCCTTAGCTGGGATGTGTGCAACCATAATTGCAACCGAGGATCAAACTTTTACTGTAGAGATAATACAAGAGTCTCGCAAAAGGACGATTTTTGGTGATGTGGAGGTGGGAACCAAGATAAATCTTGAGCGTTCGGCCCAGATAGGGACCAGGAATTCTGGGCATTTTGTGCTCGGACATGTGGATCAGGTGGGGACAATTTTAAAACGTGAAAAGGCAGGCGATTATGCATTTTTTCAGATTTCGGTTGATCCCACTAATGAAAAATATTTGGTTTTCAAGGGCTCGGTCGCGGTGGATGGGATCTCTCTGACGGTGTCTGGGCTGGGGGATGGATCATTTGAAGTTTCGATTATTTCTCACACTCTGACACACACGACGCTGGGGGAGAAAAAAGAAGGCAATAAAGTAAATCTGGAGTTTGATATCTTGGGGAAATATGTTTTGCGGGCAGAAGAACCTGGGAGCAATTAGTAATGATTAATGAGTAATGAGTAATAAAGTTTTGAATTCTTGTTTGAATATCAGAAGTTAGGGTGTATTCTTTTTTAGATGAAAAACTTTTTCAAAAGCTTTGGAATATTTGTGGGACTATTTTTGACCTACATTTTGATCACTATTTGGCCGGTGAAGGAGTTTGTTTTTGGTGATTTTTTAGGGAACAAAAATCTCATTATTTTTACTAATGAAGCCGAATCTCGGCCCTGTGGGGGATTTGTCACTCTCGTGGGGACACAGGGACCAGGGCTTTTTTCTGCCGGGTTGAAGAATTCCTACGCGTTTGAAAACGAGACCTTTGGCCCAGCAAATTATCCGCTCAATAAAGTCGCCAATGGGAAGAAATTTTGGGATTTGGGGACTGACTTGGACTTAAATGTGTGTAGTGAAAAATTTAAAAACGCCTATGAAGAAAGCACCGAAGAAGAGGTAAAAAATGTGATTTTGGTTGATTTTTCAACGATTGAGGAAGTCTTTAAGCTGTACAGAAAGGTCGGATTTGAGGGGGGAAAGTTAACGCATGAAAACCTCTTTGCTACCCTTACGAGGACAGTCGCCGATGTGGACCGACATGATGAAGAAGCACTCCAGACAAGGAAAACTCCCCTCGCCCAGGTTGGGAAAAAGCTTATCTGGCGCACGATCTTCAATCCTACGATCCTTCCTCGTCTAACGCGAATTATTCGCAAAAACGCCGATCAGGGAAAAATATTTGTTTCTGGACATTCTCCTCGGGTAGAACCGGGGGCAAATGATTTTTATATTTCTGAATGGAATCTGGGCGGGGCGAAGACCTCTCGGTTTCTCAAAAAAACACTCAAGATTTCCGCTCGGGAATACATTCCCGATCAATGGGCGGTCAATGTACTTTTCACCGCCGAAAATCTAGGAGGGATCGATGAACCACTCTCTCAGACCTGGAAAGGGGTGTTTGAATTCCAATTGCCGAACTTTTTCAATCACGAAGTTGCCTACGAAGAGATTGAGATTCCCCCCGGAGAAAAGTTTGAAAAGGCTTTTGTACTGACTTATTCTGGAGATTTGCCAAGCTTTGGCATTTTCAAGCCACGGGGTCAGGTCCTCTTGGTCGATGTTGACTTATCCCTTTACCCGCAAAAAAGTTTCACCAACGCTTCTTTCTCAACTCATGAGAATGTAGGACAATTTTTTGGGAGTATTGATGGATTTCGACAAGATTTCATTTGGGAAATAAAAAAAGATGAGCTGCCTCCTTTTATCACCCTGCATGAGTTTATCAGTGAAAAAAGTCTTCCAGAGGATTTCCAGAAATCAGCCAAGGGCTCCCTCATCGCAGAAATCCACTTCAATGAAAAGATAAAAATGACGCCTGATTTTATGGCGGAGTTAATTGATCGGAATTATGAAGATGTCACAACTACAGAAAATCCTGAATTTCAAAGTGCAAAGCTTTTGCAAGATGGACGAACTTTGGTTTTGGAGTTTTATCAGAGTAAGGTGCAGATTGATGAGCGATTTTATCTCGAGGTGCTCGGCGTAGAAGATTTGTGGGGAAATGTGGTAGGGGAGTCGCAGAGGACGTTGATACAGCGATGAAATTTAAGCTGATAAACCGTGAATCTGGAAATTTAAAACTACGCTTAAATAAGGGAGAAGAACAAAATACGATTGTGCTTTTGGCGATCCGACACCTTTTTTAGGGTTAATAAAAATAATTTTTAAAAAGTGTGTGATCGCCCCATTGCGAATATCAACCAAAAAAATTCTCATTTTTCCTAGCCTGTCGACCGTCCCGAGTACTCGGGAACGAAGGTTTAACAATCTCCGTAAAATCCTATCATTGTAGGGAAAAAACAATTTCTGGATTCACAGAAAAAGAGGATTGAAAATCTTTATATATGTTTATGACCATATTCGTTTTGTCGCACAGCACAGATCGTAAGAAAAACTGGAGATCTGCGTGGATAAAAAATCAGAGAAATTTTCTTGTTTTTGTTTTTTATCAACCAAAAATTCTATTGAACTCCGGTAAAATTAGTCATTACCCAATCCCCACTCTCACTACTATCCGTATCAAGAGCAAAATAAATATCCCCACTGACACCTGTTTTTGTATAAACCACTGAGCCGTTTACAATTATTTCTACCGTTGTCCCGGTTCTTCGAACTCCGTGAGTCGCCCCCACAAAAGGAGCACTCGTCGCTCCAACCTTCTGTGTAGATCCTTCATAGACTCTATATTGTCCTTGCCGATAATGCCCAAAAACAGAATTCGTTTCTAAAAATAGAGCGGTAGAAACAGGGGGCCCAATCACTACCCCCCATGCAAGACCTGCGTCCCCACTCAGTGCCGTCACTCCTTCAAAAGTTACCTCCATGTCTCCAGAATAAGGGAGGGTCAACCATACTTCATCATCATTCCCAGGAGAGTTGGCAATGCTGAGATTTGGATCACTCCAGGTCAACCCACCCGTCGCCCCAGACCACTTGTCTATCGTCGGAAGCACGGCCGCCTCTGCAATCGACAGATCTGCGATACTCGCCACCGCTGATTTAAACGCATT
>CAYFMH010000039.1:0-15263 GCA_964344165.1 uncultured Candidatus Peribacteria bacterium
ACCCTATCCTAACTATGAATCTTCCTTGTGTTGCGTTTGACCCGAAAATCTAAGCCTTTCTCTTTCCTAAGTTATCTAAAACATATCCGAGATTTATATGAGCTGCTTCGCTGTGCGGATTTAATAAAACAGCTTTTTTATAGGCTTCCACAGCCTCTTCTGGTCTACCAAGCTTTGTTAAAGCGCTTCCTGTATTAACCAAAATATGATATTGAAATCCAAATTCTGAATTATATAAATTCATTCTTCCTCCATATGTTAGCATTATCGGTAAAATTTCCTCTTCCGATTGTCTGGAAAATGCTAAAATATCTGCTGTTTTTAACTTGTATTTAATTATAATGTCATTATCAGAAATTTCATAGTTTTGTTTATAACCATCGGGAGGAGTAAAATCTATCCAATAAAGCCTTCCATCAGTTGTCACTAAAACATCAGATGAATGATAAGGCATATCAACATGAAGATGTTTTATCCCCAACTCAGCCAATAACCCATGAGCTAAAATAGAAGATCCAACACAATTTATAAATTGCGTTTTTACTATGTCTGAAGGAGTATATGCAGCTTCTTTATAAGGAAATGTACAAACAGCTTTTTGAACTTTTTCAGTAATTTCTAATTCTTTTTTTCCAATTGCTTCGACATCACCAGAAGCTCTTACTTTTTTCAATTCATCTTTTAACCCTGCCACATCCAAAGCTTTATAGATTTCTATCGAACTCTCCTCAATATCAACTCCAAGCTCTTTCAAAAAACGGAAAGTCACCTTCATCTCCGTCATTAATTTTTCTACCCCTCTCCGAAAAATAACACTATCCATTTCTATCGATGGAGTATCTATGGCTTTTGTGATTTGAGTTTGGGTTCTTTCTTGAAGGTTTCGTATGGCACCCTTCTTTATCTCCCAGGGCGATTCTCCATCTCCTTCATATCCTTCTCGAGAAAGAGCCAAAAAATAAGTCTGTAAAAGCTTTATCCTTCTTGCTTCTATTTTTTCTGGCCTAGGATTATCTCCCATTCGATTGATTCGTTTTTGATAAACTTGGCTTCCCAAAAACCATTCATCTAACTCTTGTTTTTCTGCATCCGTCAATTTTTTATCAGTGGAGACTGGTTTTGTTTTTCTTGTTTTTTCCTGTAGAGATCTTCCATAGGCACAAAACGATTGAGCCATTTCTTGAGCTATTTCTTTTCCATTCTTTAATCGAGGAACATATTCTGATAAATAAATTCCAGCTTTTTCAAAAACTTTTCCGAGTTCAATAATTTGATCGGCTTTTTTATCTTTTAATTCTGGTTTTCTGGTATGAGTATCATGATCTACAGTCCTAATCACATTGACCATCTCCCAAAGATATAAATCCTCTGGAAGAAGTAATGTTTTCTTCCCATCATCTCTCTTTTCAAGTATTCCTTGTAACTTTTTTTCTTCCCACAATTCTCTAGAAATAAATTCTGGAACAATAGAGTCATTTATCCGGCACCATTCTACAAAAAATTTTTGTGCAAAAATATCTGAAAAAGGTGTTTTTTCTATCGTTTCTTCTATAAAATCGGTTTGAAATCTGTTTTTCATATTTTGAAAATCTTTGCATTATACCTTTTTTAGAAATAAAAATCAAAAAATAATTCATAAAATTTCTCGTTTTTGATAGGCTGATTTAGATGAATGATCTAGAATTTTTCGAATTTTCAGCAGACAATAAAAACGATTGGGACAACTTTGTTATCAATCATAAATACGGATCCATCCATCAAGTAGCTGATTGGAAGGATTTTCAAGAAACCATCCCGGGGCGAGGGCAGGTTTTTGGATTTGGGGTAAAAGATGAATCTGGGGAAATTTTGGCAACTACTTTTACGGTTCGGATGGAGATGGGAATGCTGGGGAAATTTTGGTTCTATTCAGCCAGAGGCCCTGTCTTTGATCCAGATAATGATTTAGAGGCTGGCACATTTCTCATCCAAGAAGTCAGTAAAAAACTAAAAGCCACAGGCGCAGTTTTTTGGCGGATCGATCCTTATTTTTCTGAAGAAAATTATGATGCCTTGAAGGCGAGATTCGCGAATTTCGCTTTTGGATTTGAACCCGCTACCCAAAACTACCAGCCCGAAAATACCCTCGAGATCGATCTACGAAAATCTGACGAAGAAATCCTTGCCGATATGAAACGAAAAGGTCGATACAATATCAATCTGGCCAGAAAAAAAAATGTAAAAGTCATCGCTATCCCAGGCGATAAAGTAACGGGAAAAGACATCGAAGATTTTTGGAAGCTAAATAATGAGACGACCTCACGAGATGGATTTGCGAGCCATGGGAAGGAGTATTACAAAAACTTCTGCCAAAAACTTTCGGAACACACCGTTTTATTTTTTGCCCAAGCCACAGATGGCACTCGCATAGCCACCGCGATTTCTACTTTTTGTGGGGGAAAAGCGATTTACTACTTCGGAGCCTCCACCTCGGATCCAGAATACCGAAATCTGATGGCTCCCTATCTCCTCCAATGGGAGATGATGCAGTACGGCAAAATAAAAGGTTGTGAATCCTATGACTTCCTCGGGATCGCTCCAGAAAATAACCCTAAACATCCGTACGCCGGGATCTCTGAATTCAAATGGAAGTTTGGAGGAGAGCGGAAGGTGTATGCCACAGGAAAAGAAATTTGCTTTTCACGTTTTTGGTATAACTTGTATCAAGCCGTGAAAAGAATTAAAAATTAAGAAACTCTTTTCCTGCTCTGAATTTTAATTTCTTCATAGCACGTTTTCGGCTGGCGCGGGGTCTTTTTTTGTAAAACCACAAAAAGACTTCCCTTTTTTGCAAAAATTGGAATAATCCGACCGTATTTTTTAACTTTTAAAAGAATGTTTTTGAGCGGTTTATTTGAAAAATTTTTTGGTAAAAAATCTGATGTCGAAAATTCTGATGGAGGAGGTGCTGATCTTGAGTTGTCGGCCGAAGACCTGGGGAAATTAAAATTGGTGGATCCCAAAGTAGTGGTGGGAAAAATTCTCGATATTAAACCACACTCTGATCCAAAGATCACAAAAGTTCGAGTGACTCAATGTGATATTGGAGATGGAGCACAGACTCAGATCCTCTGTGGAGGAACCAATATTGAGGTCGAACAAATTGTGCCGATTGCGACTTTGGGGGCGAAGCTTTCTGAAGACTTCACTATCGGCGAGCGAGAAATCCGAGGAGAAAAAAGCCTCGGGATGATTTGTGCCAAGGGGGAATTAGGACTTTCGAAGGAAGGGGAACTAGAAGGAGGGATTTGGGTGCTTCCAAAAGGGTTGGAAAATAAATTGGGGACAGCTATTTGTAAATTATAAAAATTGGTATATGGAAGATAGTATATGGTATATGGGGGAGGTGGGGAAAGAACTAAAAATACTTTTTTATTTGTCCCTATATACTAAATACCATATACCAAATACTAATTTCTAAAGATAACTATTAATTTATGAAACTATCCTGGAACTGGCTGCGAGATTTTGTAGCAATTTCTGAGACCTCTCCGGAGGAGGTTGGGCGGAAACTTACGCTTCACACGGCGGAGTTAGAAGAAATCATTTCGGTAGGCACGAACTTTGAAAATGTTTTTGCAGGGAAACTTTTGGAGTATAAAAAACATCCAGAATCAGAAAAATTACACGTAGGGATATTTGATTTGGGAAAAATGGGGAAAAAGCAGATTATTTTTGGATCAGTTCATGTTTTGGAGGAGGGAAAAGTGTATCCTATTGCACTTGAGGGAGCGAAATTGGGCGGAGGAATTGAAATCAAGAATACCGAAATTCGTGGGCAAAAATCAGAAGGGATGGTGTGCAGTAATCCAGAACTGGGACTCAAAAATCTAGGATTGACGACTTTTTCTGATTCGGAGGTAGGCAAGAGCCTCCCAGAAATTAATGCCGAATTTGGTGATCAGCTTTTTGATATCGATAACAAAAGCCTCACGCACCGGCCGGATCTGATGGGACATCGAGGATTTGCTCGAGAATTAGTAGCAATTTTTGATGGGAAGTTAATTTTGCCAGAGCCGGTGGTTTCTCTTCCGCAAGAAGGCAAAGCATTTCCAGTGGAGGTAAAATCGGACAAATGTCGAAGGTTTTGTGCGCTCAAGATTACTAATGTGGACGTAAAACCCTCATCACTCAATATGCAGATGCGTCTCGAAAATCTCGGTGTAAAAGCTATCTCCAATATTGTGGATGTTACCAATTGGATCATGTTGGAGTACGGACAGCCAATGCATGCTTTTGATGCGGATCGGGTAAAAGGAAAGATTATTGTTCGTCAGGCAGAAGCAGGAGAAAAACTATTGGCCCTCGATACTTTTGAATACGAACTGACTGAGGAAGATCTCGTGATTGCGGATGAAGAAAAAGTCCTCTCGATCGCTGGAGTGATCGGAGGAGTGGACTCTTGTGTCAATGAAAATACCAAAAATATTATCTTTGAATCCGCAAATTTCGACCCTACGTCGGTCCGAAAAACCTCCCATCGATTGGGAGTGCGGACGGAGAGCTCTATGCGGTTTGAAAAATCACTCGATCCATTTGCTTGTCGAGGAGCGATTCTCAGTGCGACAGAACAGGTTTTGGATTATTGTGCTTCAGCTGAAATTGAGACGGTTTTGACTGATGCCTTCCCACATGAGCCAGAACCGACTTTTATCAACCTTGATCCACAGATGGTTCGATCTCATTCGGGGATCAATATTTCTGATGCTGAGATAAAAACAAAGCTCGAATCTATCGGTTTTGGCATAAATCTAGAAGGAGAATTTTTGAATGTAGAAGTGCCAAGTTATCGAGCGACCAAAGATGTCGATATTCCAGAAGATTTAGTCGAAGAGGTGGTTCGTTTACACGGATTTGAAGACGTGGAAGAGGCTCTTCCTATTCTCCCGATGACACCCCCGGATCGTAATTATCTACGGGAGATGGAGTGGGATGTGCGAGGATTTTTGGCCACGCGAGGGTTTTTGGAGGTTTATAATTATTCTTTTGTAAATGATGCGGATGTGGACTTCACGGGGATGTCGGATTATGTGACGATTTCTAATCCTCTGTCTGAGGAACAAACCCAACTTCGGCGGACTCTGATCTCAAATATGGTAAAAAACATAGAATCAGATCTGAGGACGCACAATGATCTTCGTTTTTTTGAATTTGGGCATGTCTTCCAAGCCAAAAAAGAAGATCTCCCGGACGAAGTTCTTCACCTAGCTATGTTACACGCGCAGATGGGTGGGGACGAAAATGAAATGTTTTTTGATCTCAAAGCAGAGCTGGTTCGATTTTTGGATTATTTGGGATTGGGGGCGGATTTTCAACCGACCAAAAAGTGTGAAAAATACCAACATCCATCCAAAACCGCTGATGTGCTCATCAGCGGGGAAGTAGTGGGGACTATTTCTGTTTTGCACCCGAGTCAATTGCCGGTGAAAAATTCTGCGGTTGTCTTCACAGAGCTTGATGCGCCGAAAATACTGGCTGCGATTCAGGCTCTTGATCTCAAATATCAAAAAATCTCTCCGTTTCCGGCGGTATATCGAGATCTTTCAATTGTGCTCGAAGAGCGAATTCTCATGTCTGATATTGAGCGAGTGGCGAGGGCAGCGGCGGATTCGCTTCAGGCAGTAGAGCTTTTTGATGAGTTTAGCGATGCGAAAAAATTAGGCGAAGGCCTCAAAAATCTAGCCTTTCATTTATCTTTTCGATCTTCAGAAAAAACGCTTAAAGAGGGAGAAATTGATGCGAACTTTGATGCCATTGTGAAGGCATTGGAAAAAGAATTTGGAGCGAAATTGCGGTTGGAGTTTGATAAGAGTAGAACTTAATTTCAATTGAAAAGTTTAAAATTCAAAGAGCAAAATTCAAAATAATGGAATTTATAATTTTTTGGTGAATTAATTGAAGGGGAAAATTTTGCATTTTCTTTTTTGCTCTCTACATTGTGATTCCATATCAATTGCTCATTGATAATTGTTAATTGATAATTGAATAAATGCAGGTTCAAGTATTTGATTTTCGATGGAACGATCCACAGGCGTGTGAGATCCAGGCCAATGCGGCAAGGAAATTTGGGCGAAAACCGGTTCAGATCGGTCAGGATCTTTCTCTTGAGATCAAATCTGACGTGAGCTGTGCGGGGTACTGGGAAAACGATCAGTGGAACTCCTGTCCCCAAAATGAAACGGGAAAATCAAAATGTCAGATTTGTCGGGCACGAGAGGGAAGCTTTATTTTTACAGCTTTTGATGGATTTGATCAGAGTAATTTTACGTCTCAGGATTTGGCCAAGATACAAGGGGAACACATGGTTTATTTGGCACTTTTTGATAAAGATCTGATCAAAGTTGGGGTTTCACAAAAATCACGAGGACCGCTTCGACAGCTCGAGCAGGGAAGTCATTGTACACTTTATATTGCTCAGACGCCGGATGGGGTAGCTGCTCGGCAGATAGAAACACTTTTTCGCAAAAGTGGAATGGCCGACAAAATCAAGCCTTCCCAAAAAAAAGATTTTCTCTGTCCGGAGGTTTCGGAGTCAGAGGGAGAATCGATTTTGCGCAATCTTTTTCAATCCAAAAAGTCAGTCCTGTCGGAGTATGATCATCTCCAGAATTTTTTACTTCCTGATCCGGAATTCAAAAGCTGGAAAGAAATTTATGGTCTTGAGAATGTAGAAAATAGTTCCAAGTCTTTTCATTCGGTAGAGTTGAGCAAAGATGAGTGGGCTTCTGGAAAAATTGTGGCGATCAAGGGGCAGTTTATTGTGCTGGAGACGCCGGATGAGTTGGTGTCTTTTTGCGTGAAGGATTTGTATGGGAGAGAAGTGGAGTTTGATCCGAAGCCGGCGGGATTGAAACTGAATACGGCGTTGCAGGGGGCTTTGTTTTAGAAAAATAACTCGTAGGCCAATGTCTTCCTTCCCAACGTTTTCCTTCTGGAACATTACATTTTTATTTTTTGGAGGAATTTGTAAAACGACCGAATGATCAGGACGGCTTAAAAAATCACTTATCCATTCAATATTTTAAAATCTGCTTTCCAAACTTCAGTCTTACCGAGGCCTCGGGACAGACAGGTCGGCGGACAGGCCGCCATCTGTTAGATTGATAAAAACAAAGAACAAAAATCGTGGAGAACAGCTCTTGAAGTAGGCTTTTTTTAAAGAAAGATCCGAGACAGGTTCTTATAAAAATCTAATTATTTTATCATTTTTAACACAAAAAAACAAGTTTGATCTTCTCACTGGTTTACAGTAAACAACTTACTGTAAATTTTTTGTATGAATTCTGCTCAAACGAAACTCAAAAACTGGCTTCAAAAAAACTCAACATACGATGGCATCTGCATCACAAAAAAAGAAAACATCACCTGGCTGACCGGATTTTCGGGGAGCTTTGGAGTTTTTATCGGAAAAAAAGATGGCAAAAACTATCTCATCACCGATAGCCGATACGCCGAAAGAGCTCAAAAATGTGCCAAAGAAAACAACTGTGAGTTTGTCGTCTGGGATGAAGATTTCCAGAAAAATTTTGGGGAAAAGTTAAAAGGGAACTTTGCGATCGAGAGTTCAATCTCGGTCAAAAATTATGAAAAAATAAAAAAAGATTTCCCTCAGGCACATTTCATACCTGAAGATAGCACCATCGAAAAACTACGAATCCAAAAAACAGAGGAAGAAATCGAAAAAATACATATCGCCCAGCACCAAGTGGATCAGGTTTTAGTCCCTTTTTTGCAAGCAAATGGCAAAGAAGGCATCAGCGAAAAATATATCGCCTTTCAGCTAGAAATCGCCCTCCGAGATAATGGAAAATTTGAGCTTTCTTTTCCGGTGATTGTAGCCTTCGGACCCAACTCATCCATCCCTCATCACAAGCCAGGAAATCAAAAGCTAAAAAAAGGCGACAACATCCTTATCGATTGCGGCGTAAAATTCGAGGGCTACTGCTCCGATATGACGAGGAACTTTGGGTATGGATCGGTATCAGATGAATATCGTGCAAAATATGAGCTACTACTGAAAGCCCAAGAAAAAACGCTCGAAAAATACCAAGTCGGCACCACGCCAAAACAGCTCGACGAATACTGCCGAGAACTAATTGGAGCAGAAGCTGAATATTTTACCCACTCCCTCGGTCACGGCGTCGGACTCGAGATCCACGAGCTCCCTGGACTCGGGAAGAAATCAGAAGAACTGCTGGTAAAAAACTCCATCGTCACCTGCGAACCAGGGCTCTACTATCCTGGTAAATTCGGCATCCGCATTGAAGATCTCGTCGTGATCACAAAAGATGGGCCTGAAATCTTATCGACCACAAAAAAAGATTTAGTGATAATTTAGAATTACGAGGCGGTAAATTGATTTTTCCAACTAAAAATATATAATTAAACTAATGAAATATGCTGATTTTTTGGAGAAAATTAACCAGCTTCTAAAAGAAATAAACGCACATCGTCCTCTCTCAAAAGGAGAATTTAATGAACTAAAAAAATCCCTCAAAGTTGAATTTACTTACAACTCCAATGCTATCGAGGGAAACACACTGACTCGGAGTGAAACAAAATTAGTTATCGAAGATGGGATTACAATTGCAGGAAAAACAATTCGAGAAATCAATGAAACACTGAATCATAATGAACTTTTTGAGATTTTGTATGCAGCGATTGAGGAACAAACTCCATTGGATGAAAATTTGATTTTTAAAATTCATAAATTTGTCCTCAAAAATATCGATGATGAAAATGCGGGAATTTATCGAAAAATTCAGGTTTATATTTCTGGTGATGAAAAAATGCCCACGGCCCCAGTCAAAATTCCTGAAGAAATGAAGGATTTATTGGATTGGTTTGAAAAAAATAAAGACCATATCGATCCAATCACTCTCGCCGCAGAGTTTCATTATCGGTTTGTAAAAATCCATCCCTTCATCGATGGGAACGGAAGGACCGTTCGGATTCTGATGAATGTGATTTTGATGCAAAGAGAATTTCCACTGGTGATTATCCCGATGGTTCGTCGAGCTGAATATATTTCTAGTTTGAATTCAATAGCTCCAAAACAAAAATTTTTAGAATTTTTTGCAGATATCGTCCATGAAAACTTGAAAGATTATCTGCGGATGATTGATCCGAATAAGAGTTGAAGAAAAATGCTGGTGGCTGGCCCCGAAAGATTGGCGAAGAACAGAGATTTTATCAACTACAACGAAGGATTTTGTGGTGTTTTGTTAAATTATTCAGCGGCTTGAAGTTCTTTATCAAAATTGGGATTGCTGCACCTCATAGCATTTTCCAAAAGGCATATCATTTTCCTGAATTTATCCTCTTTTTCATGAACAGAGGGTAGAAAACTTACTCTCACCTTTCCTTCTGAATCAATTTTTGTCGTAGAATCCAAAACAGACTCTAGTATGACAAAGGGAGGAAGATCTTTCTTCCTTTTAGAAATAACTTCATTAATTACTGCAATCATGCCACCTACATCTTTTGGAGACTTAGATTTTCTACATTTTTGTATCCATCCAGGAATATCTCGTGAAGAAATACACTTATGCTCTACCCCATAAGTCAACATATATCCAAAAGTCATAAGATAGTTCTCAAATAAATGATCTACCACTTGATCTTCAAAAGTAACTCCATCCGACAAAACTAGTCGATGTAACTGGCGAAAGGCATTACTTCGTTTTTGATCTTTTCTTTCTTTTTCCCAAGAGGTTGATTCTAAACACAAAATTCTATCTAAAAAATCTATCTCTTCTTTTCCCTGTTCTTTTTCTTCTTCCTCGAGCTGTTGTAATATCACTTTTAATTTTTTGAGAAAACTAGGAGACAAATAATCATACATTAAGCCCTCCGCCATCAAGTGATAAACTAAACTTATATCTGCCTCTTCCGAATTTTCTGCATTGGTTCGAAATTGGAAAACAAGATTAGCAATAGTCCTATCTTTGGGAGATAGGCCCCCCATTTTTTCAAATCTTGCTCTCAAACTAGCTAACTCTTTATCCACTTTTTTAGATCTTTCTGCGCTCCTGCCCAAAAAAGACGAATCAGTTTGTTCAAACAATCTTTCAGAATTAAATCTCATTTTTTACAAATTTAAAGAATAAAAGAAACAGAATTTCCTGTTCCCATTTTTATTTTTCCTCTTTTATAAAGTTCAGGAATTTTTTGTCAAAAAATTCCTTCCCCCAGCTTCTTTCTCCTTACTACTTACTCCTGCAAAATCTTCGATTTTGCTACTTCTTCTTCGCCACAAAAAACTCAAGTCGATCCCCCATCGCAAATTCTAACCCCTTGTGGGACACCTTGAGCCCACATTCGGTTCCTTCTCCTACTTCATTTTTTTCATCAGCTCCCTGCTGCACTGTATCCGCTTTCCCTTCTCCGAGAAGTTGCTCTTCTTCATTTCCCTCTTCATCCTTAACCATTCGATACTGCCGGAAGTAGCATAGTTTTCGAGCTTTTCCGCTGATCACTTCTCCTCCGATCACGGCCATTCTTTTGTTCGTGGCAAAAATTCCTTTAATCTTCAGTTCTCCCACAATCGTCTCGGTTTCTTCTTCTTTGCCTCGGTTCTCCATGATTTCTTGAACCTCTTCCGTTAGATGATAGATCACATTTCCCAGGAGGATTTTTACACCCTCTCCTTCGGCTGATTTGGCGATCCGGCCAGCCACCGACACGTGAAATCCTACGATAATAGAACCTCCGGCCGAAGCCAGCATCACATCGGATTCTGTGATTTCTCCGACTCCAGAGTGCACAACTTTTACCATTCGGTCATCCATTTTTATCTTTTCGAGCTCTGAGATCATGGCTTCAACAGAACCTTTGGAGTCAGCTTTTACAATTATCTTCAATTGATCCTTTTTTTCTTCAGCCAATTTGGCTCGCAGGTGAGCGAGGGAGAGTTTCTTTCGTTTAGACAGCTCATCATCATGCACGATCGAGGCCACTTCTTCAGCTTTTTTTCGAGCAAGTTTTTCGCTTTCCATGACCTGAAGTAGGTCTCCCGCCCGAGGCAAATTTGATAATCCAGAAATCTGAACCGGTGTCGAAGGCGGCGCTGACGGGATCTCATGTCCCGCAAAATCCGTCATTTTTCGGATTTTCCCATGTTGATCATAGATGAGAAATGGGTCTCCCTTAGAGAGCGTCCCGGTATTGATCAAAATTGTAGCTGTCACTCCTGTCTTTGGATCCATCGTTGCTTCGATCACCGTTCCGATGGCTTTTCGGTTTGGATTAGCTTTGAGCTCTTTTAGTTCTGCCACGATCAGAATTGTTTCCAATAGTTTATCAATTCCCAGACCTGATTTCGCCGAAACTTCAACACACGGCGTATCACCTCCCCAGTCTTCTGGATTGACTTCATTTTCAGCCAATTGGCCTTTGACGAGATCTGGATTGGCCCCATCGAGGTCCATCTTATTAATCGCTACGATGATCGGGATTTCGGCTTCTTTGGCATGGTTGATCGCTTCGATAGACTGAGGTTTAAGCCCTTCCGTCGCCGCTACCACCAGGATCGCAATATCGGTCGATCGAGCTCCTCGAGCCCGCATCGCCGTGAAGGCTTCATGCCCTGGTGTATCGAGAAAAGTAATTGTATGATCTTTATTTTTGACCTGATAAGCCCCTATGGATTGCGTGATTCCTCCGGCTTCTCCTTCGACTACTTTGGCCTTCCGGATGTAATCCAGGATAGAAGTCTTACCATGATCTACGTGCCCCATCACCGAGATCACCGGTGGTCGCGGGACGAGATTTTCTGCCTCTTCATCAGACAGAAGTTCTGACAAATCCCCCCGAAAAAGATCCTCTCCAGAGAGTTCTGCTTCTTCTTTCTTTACCTTCACGTCCATATCCGCACAGATAATCGCCGCGGTCTCATAATCAATCTCTTGTTTGAGGTTGGCAACCACTCCGTTTTGCTTCAATTTGATGAGAATAATCGGGATCGGTTTGCTGATTCGAGCTGCCAGATCCCGTACCGTGATAAAATCAGGCAAGATGATCGTCCCATCATCAGCCATCACTTTGGCCTGTTCTTCTTTTTTTTCTTCTTCTTGTTTTTGCTTCTCCTTTTCTTTTTTGGCTTCCGTTTTTTTCCGTCCAACATCTTTTTTGGCTCCCACGGTTTTCTTTTGTTGTTCTTCTATAATCTCACGATCGAGTTGTTCTTCGTATTCATGCTCCACTTGTGCAATCTCACTTCCAGTTTCGAGATTTTTAATCTCTGCCGCAATCTCATCTGGGATCATCTCATCCTCCGGAATCTCAAAATCCAAATCCATCGCATGAAGCGTGACGGCTTCTGGTGCGATTTCTAATTTTTTGGCCAGATCTGTGAGAGAAATTGGCATTTCGGAGCGAAAGGTAGTGGAAACAAAAGGTTTTGTCCAGCCTTTCTTTTAGTTATTAGAACTTAGAACTTAGTTTTTAGACTTAACCTGTGCAATCAGTGTAATCCGTGGTTTAATCTGTGTTTCTGTGCTTTAAAAATTTAAGATGTCCTCCGCCGTCGCCTTCTCACCCCCAGAATGCGCTTCTTTGTTTCCCGCGTTGACCTCAAAATCAATACTGACCTTTTCTCCCAAAACTTCTCTCATGGCATCTTGGAGAGGAACTCGCACCGAAGGTGGGCTGAGCTTCTCCTGGTGAAAATTAGAATCCGTCTGAAAAACCACTTTGTCTTTTGTAATCCTCGGCTCCGTGGTGAGAAATGATCGCTTCACAAAGCTGGGAATATTAGCTTTTTCCGCAATGGCTTTCATCTTTTCGGTAATCGCACTCTCAGTCACGGCTCCATGCACCCGCTCAGCTGGTTCTACCTTGGTTTCAACTTTTTGTACTTCAACTGGTGCTTCTGAAATTTCTTCTTTCTTTTTAATCCCTTCTGAAGTTTGTAATTTGTCATTTGGAATTTGCAATTTATCTTCCCCTCTATTTTCCATTTTCACCTTACTTCTTACTTCTTGCTCCTTACTTCTAGTTACAACTTGTTCCCCACAACACAAATTCACCACCGCAATCTCCAGTGGCAACTCCACAATCGGAGATGTTTTGAGCCGCATGATTGCTTTTTCGATTTCTTCAATGGCCGGTAAAATGAGGGAAAGCTCCTTCGGGTCAGAAAGATTTCTATGCAACCGATCTCGTAAAAATCCCAAAAAATCATGCCCAAACGTCCGAAAGTCACCCCCTTTTTCATTGATCTCTCGCAGAATTTGAAATCCTTTTTCGGTGTCTTTTTCGAGGATTGCCTGCCAAAAAAGCTCCAAAGTCTCACCAGAAGAAATCCCCAAGCTCTCACGAACGGATGGTTCGGTCACTTGATTATCGGTCTCGGCCGCGATCTGTTCGAGCAGAGAGATCGCATCTCGCAGTCCCCCCTCGGCCTTCCGGGCAATGCACTCGAGAGCCTCTCTCTCTGCATTAAATCCCTCTGTCTTACAGATATAATCCAATCGATCTACCAACTGTTCCAGAGAAAACCGATGAAAAATAAACGTCTGACACCGAGAGATAATTGTCTCCGGGATCTTGTGCATTTCAGTCGTCGCGAGGAGGAAGTACGCATGATCTGGCGGTTCTTCGAGTGTTTTTAGCAGGGCATTGAAGGCCCCCTTTGAGAGCATATGGACTTCGTCGATGATGTAGACTTTTCGCTGTGCGTAGGTCGGGGTAAATTCGATCTTTTCGATCAGATCTCGGATATTATCGACTCCGGTATGGGAGGCTGCATCAATCTCAAGGACATCGATAAGATTTCCCTCGGCGGTATCCGTACAGATTTTACATGTTCCACAGGGACTTCCTTCGGTGAGGTTTTCGCAGTTCAGAGCTTTGGCAAATATCCGAGCGGTAGAGGTCTTCCCGGTCCCTCGGCTCCCAGAAAAAAGGTACGCATGTGATGGTTTTTCACTTTTTACAGCATTCTGCAGCGTTTTCACAATAGACGCCTGTCCGATGAGGTCAGTGAAGGTCTGTGGTCGATATTTGAGAAATAAAGTAGCCATAAATTAATTTTCATTCAGTTTCTAATGATTTAATTTCTAATTTTCAAGATTTTTTCTCCTTGCTTTATCCTATTTTTTGTGGTAAAATCTTAAGATCTTTAAATAAAAAATGGAAAAAAGTCAGGATCGTTTACGGGTAGATATTATCTGGGCGGAGACTATGTCCTATGTTCAGGACATAGTAGATGAAATTCTACACATTCATCTTCCAGATGAACCAACACAGCAAGATAAAGAGGAATTTTTAAAAAACCTTCGAGAAGAAATCATCAAACGAGACCCAACAACCACCATACCGGAGGTAGCTAAATTAAAAACCGAAAATTCCTCGTCTAATTCAAATGACACCCTTAGAGCCTGTGAGGTAGATGCGGAATGGGTTAAAACTATGATATGTGTTCAAAACATGGTAGAAAACATTCTTCCACCAGATATCAGTCTTGCTCCAGAACCACCAGAAAGTCAAAAGAGAGCCTTTATATCAGCTCTTCGAAAAAAACTCGAACAATCAGTATCACAAGCCATCCCAAACATTCCACAGTCACTTCAGCAAGCACAATCAGAAGGGCCGGCAAAAAATAATCCTTTAGAAAAAAAAGAAGCCTTAAACACAACTTCTCTTGTAAAAGTTTTTTTTAACATTCAACACTGGTGTAGAAATTTCAACGGGAATAAAGAAGAAAAGGAAATTTTTAGAGCTCTCGAGCTTGATCGTGGTGCCGAATTAGCAGCAGATCTTTGTGGGGATTTTGAGGGATTTCCTACTCTCCAGGACATTTCCAAAACTCTTTCATCAGCAGAGGCTAGTTCTTTTTTTCGAGCTATGCGTGTAATCGAAGTCCTCAATCGCACGGGAACCGCTAATGTAAGTTCTTTTTTCACATTCGTAGATTATACTCAGCAACTTCTAGATGCCTCAGAAAAACTAGGCTGCGAGTTAATCATCCCGGAACTTCTCTGTGGACTTTCAGGAGCAGGAACTCAAAGTGGTTATGGTCGCGAACTAATTGGTGTACCAGGCTTTCGAGCGGCAGTACAAAAAACTGCGGATGACATGCCTGGGAAACATTTTGTTGTGGATTTCGGGTATACAGGTTACAAATTGAATGGAAATCTCGAAAGACAACCAAAAATTCACCTTTATGAATAGGACTTACGCATTTTGAATAAAAAAGTTGATCAAATATTAGAATTGAGTAG
>CAYFMH010000040.1:0-14798 GCA_964344165.1 uncultured Candidatus Peribacteria bacterium
ATGGATCAGCCGGGATTGTCACTATAACTCCCGACCAAGACATCGATCATGACATAGGTCGATCAACGATTGGAACTTTTGCACAAGACTGGGCGGTGTTTTCTCATATTGATCGACCTGGTGCGGCTGAAGCGGGGTTTCGACAAAACGCTTCTGGGAAAGCAGAAGTAAATGCCGCGGGTGGACAATCAATAGCCTTCCGTATTGCTAACGCAGACAAAATGGTGGTAGACAGTGCTGGAGATGTAGGAATTGGAACAACTACTCCAAATACCACTCTCGAAGTGGATGGAACTGTCGGATACACCCCCTCCTCAACTACCGATGTAACAGCCGTTGGAGGTATTACGGTGACAAAAGGGCTCATGCGTGTGCAAGGATCCGGAGGAACCGTAACAGTTACTGCCATCCCAAATATCGCCGATGGGCAGGATGGTCAAGTCGTGATTATCCAAGGAGATAATGATACCAATACGTTGACCCTCCAGGACGAGAGCAGTCTCACTGGATCTGGACTTCAGCTAAGTGGAGGGGTAAACTTCACCCTCGGAAAAGGAGATATCATTCAGCTCACCTATGATGCTGGAGATGACACCTGGTATGAGATATCTCGTTCTGATAATTAAAAAATTTAAAATTTAAAATGCAAAATTAAAAATTTCGGAATCCTATATTAATCATTATTATTCCCTACAACCTTTCATGAAAAAATTAATATTGCTCACACCCTTTATTTTTATTTCCACCTTGTACGCTGTACAAGTGGGAGGACCAGGACATGACAATGGAGAAGTGAGTGTGGGAGATACAACTTCTAGTTCTCCATCTAAAGACAAAAATAAAATCCAAAATGTGATTAAAAATCAAGGACTTATCCGAGATGAATCTGATAACTTTGGGCTTCTTAATACTTGTGGTGATACAGAAATTATTAAATGGGATGCGACAACTTCTTCTTGGGGCTGTGGGGTAGATACTGGCAATATCTCAAAAGGAGGAACTATCGCTGGAGAATTTTTGGTAGGGACCCAAAATGCTCTCACTGATGGAGCAAGTATTACTGTTACTACTACCAATGAAGCATTTCGTGATGTACAGGTGGGGACACTGTTGACAGCTAATGAAACCCCAGTCTTTGTCACTCAAAAGACTGACAATAATACAGTAATTATAAATAATCCTGTTGATTGGAATAACGGTGGAGAAGGTTATCAATTTGTCTACAAAAATCCTCCCCTCAAAGTAGAAGATGAAATCATGACTCAAATGATAGTGAGAACCGATGGGAAAGTAGGAATACAAACCAACGCACCAGAAGGATTACTAGATGTAAAAGGACCAAATGAGCAGTTTCTCATAGATGATGACGGACACGCCACCCCAGTATACAAAAAAATCGATGGAAATGAAATGATCGTCATGAGCTATAGTGGAGAAGACAATGGAGCTATTCAACTCAAATCCGGAGGAGTCCCAAAAATCCATCTAGAAGCCAGTGAAAAAGCTAAAAATTATGTATCTGTCGGAAGATTTGGTATTGGGACGACCACGCCGACAGCCAAAACAGAAATTATTGGGGGTCAGTTGACAGATGGAGCCGAAGACCTGATCAATATCGAGCTGAGCAATATTGTGACGACGGCCAATGGAGCGTTTGGCTTAGTAGAAAAAGGAGCTCAGATTATTGTTAATGGAAGCAGCGCTACCGTGCTCAAAAAAATTGATAACAACACGGTTCAATTAAATAGATTAGTCCTCTGGAATACAGAGAATGAGCAGGGAGAAACCGTTGGAATTCCTTTTTCTTATAAAAATCCAATTTTGAAAGTGGGAAATCCAAAAGAAGAAATCCTTACTCTCGATTCAGAAGGAAATCTAGGATTTGGACTTTTTAACCCAACAGAAAAATTTCAAGTGCGAGGTAATAGAGGGATAAAAACACTAACAGAAGCCAGTAGCGATGGAAATGATGGGGATTGTGCTATTGGTGAAGAAAAAGTCCCCCTTGCCCCAAGCGGATTAGCCCTTGGATATATTTTGGGAGGCGAAAAAATTAATAAGATTGGAGAAGATTTCGTCTGTATAAATAATGATGTCACTTGGGCCTCTGAAGAAAATAAAGAATGGGTAGACCCTTTTAGTGAATTTGTCTTGACCTCAGCAGGAAATGTCGGTATCGGGACGACACAACCATCTGCTCGATTGGAACTCCAGGCGAGAGGATTTGTCATTGGAATTGGAAAAGTCCTCACTGAAGGAGAAAATGCCACGGTGACGGCTACTATTTCTGAGGCTTTTGCAGATATCCAAGTCGGGGCTGACATTATGGCCAATGAACAAATCGGGCACGTGGTCGAAAAAATAGATAACAATACCATTGTTTTAAATACTTTAATTAATTGGAACAACCAGGGACAGGGTTTTGATTTTGCCTATAAAAATCCAATTTTGAGGATCAATAATGAAGTAGGTAATCCAGAATTATTGATGCGAGCCAATGGGCATATTGGGATCGGAACTACAAATCCGGGAAGTCGAAAAATGAAAATTGTAGGAGACTTCGAAGTAACGGGGAGCTGCTCAGGCTGTGGATCCGATCGGGAGTTAAAAAAGAACATTGAACCGCTCGAAGGAGCTCTCGGAAAAGTGCTTCTCATGCAGGGGATTAACTTCGAATGGAATGAAGGGAGCGAAGAATTTGCTTTTTATCCAGGAAATCAGCTCGGAGTCGATGCGCAAGATCTAGAAGATATTTATCCGGAATTGGTAGGAACTGATTCTCGAGGATATCGATTTGTGCATTATAAAAAACTCGTAGTCCCACTTATCGAAGCCATCAAAGAACAACAAAAACAAATCAACCACCTCAGAAGACGAATTCGAAAACTGGATAACAAAGAAGATATCGGAGAAGGCTGGGTAAAAATCTGCCATAAACCTCGAAGACGAAAAGGCAATAAAAATAAGCGAAGAACAATTGTGGTTCCAGAAGAAGCCCTTGAAGCTCATCTGAGACGAGGTAATAAGTTGGGGCCATGCAAAGGAAATGCAGTCATAATGGCCTCCCCTCACTAAGCTGTCTGTCGCAAAATTCGTTCAATTCTAGGCTTTAAATCATAAATAGTAGTCCTTCGGACATGAGGCACCCTATTTAGAAAGAAAGGATGATGATTGCCATCTAATTGATGTCCATTTATTTTTTTTGTTTGTTCTGGTTTTTCTTCACATTTTGCTAGGATTCCTTCTTGCCGAAGCCAATAGATTGGAAAGGGGAGCGAGCGACCTTTTATATACCATCTAGATGAACTAGATGAATTTGCCTGGCATGAAACAAGGTCTTCCGTAACTGAATATGTTTCTTCATAACCAGCCAATAATACTTGTTCTTGTTTCAAAATATCAGATTCTATTGTCGGTATATCTGCATCGTAGAGTGTTTTGAGTCGAACAATCCTTGCCTGAATTAATTCTTTTATTTCAGGAGGAAGTTTCGGATAACTTACCAAAATTTGCTCAAAAGAAATAATCGCACTTCCCACCCAATTCATTTTCTCTAGACATCGGATAATTCCGTATTCTAATTTAAAAAAAGGTCCTTCAGCTCGAATCTGAGCCAGAGTAAAAAGGAAAAGGGCTTGTCTACACCAAAAAGCTTCTATTTTTGTCTCAAAAAGTTCCCAGCCTCGTTCTACCATTTGAGTAATTTTCGGACGATTTTGTAACCTCTGAAGACCTTCAGCACTAAAAAACAGAACTTCCTCAGAAGGCTGATATTTTGACTGTTTTTCTTGGACAGCAAGATAATGTTTTTCGGCTAATTCTTTGTTTCCCAACTTTTCATAACACAAGCCTAGAATGCAATCATGAGAGGGGGTGCTATGACCTAACGCTTTCTGAGAATAAAAAATATCTGCAATAGCTTTTCTTAGTGCTTCTAAATTAGTAGATCTTTCTACGGTTTGCCAAATCCAATAAAGCCCTGATTCTATTGAGCGTTCGAAGTGTAAAACGTCCTCACTAATTCCCTCAGTAAATTCCATCTTTTTCTAAAAATGTCTAAAAACTTATCCGTCTTTTTGCAGTTTTAGTCAATATATTTTTGGTTATAAAATCACAAGAAGATAGAATTCTTTTGACAAAGGGGGAAAAATACATAGAATCCCGCTCGTAGTTTTTCAATCTAACCAAAAATGGCACACAAAAAAGCCGGTGGTTCCAGTAAAAACGGTCGAGATTCTAACGCCAAAAGACGTGGTGTGAAACGATTTGGTGGTCAAACGGTCAATGCCGGAGAGATCATCATACGTCAAAAAGGAACTAAATTTCGCCCAGGAGAAAACGTAGGTGTCGGAAAAGATTTTACTCTCTACGCAGAAACCAACGGACAGGTGGTTTTTTCTGAAAAAGCTATTCGACGGTTTGATGGACGACGATACCATAAAAGGTTTGTAAGTGTGCAAGCAGCATAATTAGAACTTAGTCTATAGAGCTTAGAACTCAGATTGTTTTGAGTTTTTTTAACGAAAAGTTGTGATAAAAAAATAAGTTCTTATAATCAAAAAAGTTAGTTTTTAACTAAGATCTAATAACTAAGCCCTAAGTTCTAAGAATCATGTCAGAAACCGGTGCAGAAGGTCTCGATGGTCTCCTGATGGGAGATGTCTCAGAAGAAGTAAAAGAATCGGATGAGCAGTTTCAAGCGCGCATGCAGGCCGCACAACAAAAGATTGCTCAGATCAAAAAAGACGAAAAAAAGTCTAAAAATTTCGATGACAAACTCGCCAAGATTGTTGCTCAACTAGATCCGGCTCATCTGGATTTTGTAATCTTTTTGATAGATCATGAAGTCCCATCACTGACAATTTTGGCACTTTTAACAATTGTAAACGAAGAAGCTGGTCAAATTTGCTACGTAGAATTTGCAGAAAAAATTGAAATTAAACCAGATTTTTCTGTTGTTCAGTTCCAAAAACCTCAAATAGAAGAAAAAATATCTTATTGGTGGGCTTTTATTTTTTCGGCAGAAAAGGTTTCAAAAACGGTCACGCTCAAGTCTCTCAAAAAAAATACGAATTTTGTAAAAAGTCTTTCAAAAAACATGGCCGACCTTTTGATTTTTTTCCTTCAAAAAAATGAAGTAGAGGAGTTTAATAAATCCAAACTCGAACAGATTTTGGAACAAAATGAAAAGCAGATTTTTGAGGGATAAAAATTAATCGTCATTTCGCCTGTCTGCCGGCCTGTCCTGGCTCTCCGCCGACGTGTCCTGCGAAGTCTCGCATATGAAACAAAAAGGGTAGAAGAAGGAAATACCTGAAATTCTTTAAAGTTATGAAGGGGAAAATGACGAAACTTCTAAGAGAAACTAGACGTAAAATTAAACCTGAATCACGAAATTAAGTTTAAGGCTTAAATAAGCAGAAAGTAAGAAATATGGCTTTAATTCCCGCGATTTTACCCCGAAGACTCGGGGATAAAATCGCATTTTTGCAAAGATTCAATAGAGAGTTGGCTTAATTTTCAGCCCGTCCACCGTAGTCCCGAGGACTCGGGACGAAGGAGGAAAATTATCTACAGCATAAACTTTATTTTTTCCCCTTCTTATGAAGAAAACCGAATTTCGTGATTCGGGTAAATTAAAGATCCCTCATATGTTGTAATCCTTGTCTTATTTCATCGGTCCCCCACTTTGCAGACTTCAATTAATTCTCCGTCCTGATGTCTCGGGACAAACAGTCAGTTGGACAGGTGGGATGACAACACATTTTTTTTAAAAAACTTTTATCGAAATCATTTCCATTTTTTCGTCTTCAACTTTCTTGGCTGTAAAAATAAATTTTCTCCCATCCGGAGCTTTTACCTCCAGTTTTTCGTCTTCTTCCGGGAACCGCTCGAGCTTCTCAATCATGAGGTATCCGAGACTTTTGTTTTCTTCTTCCAAATCCCAGGGGAAATACTCTGGAGCATCTTTCCCGAGTTCTTTTTGAAGAAAAGCTTCGATGTGTTCGAGTTCGGTTTCGGCCGAACAGAGAAATTCTTTTTTTCCCGTCCGTCGGATCTGGAATTCCGCCTCATCTTGTTCATCTTCGATTTCTCCAAAGATTTCCTCAAGCACATCCTCCATGGTGATCAACCCAACCAATCCTGCGTTTTCATCGAGCACGAGGGCAAGGTGAGCTTTTTGTGCTTGAAATTCATGCAGAAGGGTATCAATCTTCATTGTAATGGGTATTTTCATTGGCTTGAGCAACCGGAGGTTAGCGAGTCTTTTGGACTCAAAATCAGCATCCAGGACACTTTCAGCAATAGCATGAATATTTAAAATTCCAATGATGTGATCCAAATCCTCGTGAAAAATAGGGATTCGAGAAAATCTTTCTTCAGAATTTTTTTCGATCGCCTCTCGGACATCCATATCATCCGGAAGGGCAAAAATCTTTGATCGGGGGGTCATGATACTTTCTACCGAGTGTTCGTTGAATTCCAGGACTTTTTCGACCATTTCTTTTTCGGCGGTCTCGATTTCTCCTTCTCGTTCAGAGAGCTCAATGGCAGCTTTGAGCTCGTCCTCTGAGAGTCCGTGTTTTTGTTCCTCGTTTCCAGAAAATTTTGAAACAAAATGAGAAAGTGGGGCGACAATGGGATACAGAATTAGTTGCAAGAGGGTGAGCACTGGGGCAATAAAAAGAGAAAATTTCACCGCGTGTTTGTGGGCGAGGGCCTTCGGGGTGATCTCTCCGAAGAGCAAAATTAAAAAAGTCATTACTCCCGTCACAATCCCGATCACAAGCCCAGTCTCTTCTCCATATCCTCGATGGTAAGCAATGTTTGTGGCCATAATCGTTGCTACCGCAGAGGCGGCCACATTGACCACATTATTTCCAATCAGGATGGTTACGAGAAGCTTCGAAGGATCTGCTTTGAGCGATTCTAGCCGTTCGATTCGTCTGAGGGATTTTTTGGAATGTGTATTTTGTTTCAGCGCATGAATCCGCTCTGAACCCAGCGAAAAAAGCGCAATTTCTGCGCCAGAAAAAAATCCAGAAAGAAAGAGTAAAATTATCAGCAGGGGGGCTTCATCCATTGATTAGTTATTAGAACCTAGTCCGGCCTACGCCCCGAAGACTCGGGACGACGAAGTGAGCGGCTTAAAACTTAGTCTTTTGAAATTTAGAGACTGTGATCAGTGTGCAGAGAATGAGGGGAAAATGCAAGAGGATTTTTGGTAATTATTAATGAACGTAAAAAAATACTAAAAATAGATCTTTTTTTAAAAATCAGAGTAATCAGCGAAATATTTTTAAGCTGTATTTTACTTTTCAAACAATATCGTCGAAAGATATCTTTCTCCTGTATCCGGAAAGAGGACCCCAATTCTGGCTTTTGGGTCTTCTTTAGCGATTTTTTGTGCCGTGGCCAGAGCAGCTCCAGAAGAAATCCCAACGATAATCCCCTCTTTTTGAGCTAATTCTTTGGAGACTTTTACGGCCTGAGCTTCTGTGACTTTTTCAATCCGATCCAGGAAATTTACATCCAAAATACCTGAAATAAATCCAGCTCCAATTCCCTGGATCCCATGAGGACCAGCTTTTCCCCCTGATAAAACCGGAGAGGCAGATGGTTCTACAGCGATCAACTTAACTTGTGGATTTTTTAATCTCAAAAACTCCCCTACTCCCATGATCGTCCCTCCGGTCCCCACTCCCGCAACGAAATAATCTATTTTTTCTTCCATCGCCTCATAAATTTCTGGTCCAGTCGTCTGAAAATGTACTTTTGCATTGGCTTGATTACTAAACTGATCCGGTCGAAAAGCTCCGGTTTTGGACTCAATCTCTTCAGCCTTTGCGATAGCCCCACGCATCCCCTGCTCTTTTGGAGTCAGAACAATCTTTGCTCCATAAAATTCCATCAATTTTCTTCGTTCAACCGACATGGATTCTGGCATGACAAGGGTTAATTCATAGCCTTTGATGGCAGAAATTAAGGCAAGCCCTATCCCAGTATTTCCAGAAGTGGGTTCGACAATATGTCCTCCAGGATTTAGTTTTTCCTTTTTTTCGGCATCTTCGATCATCGCTTTAGCGATCCGATCTTTGACCGACCCACCTACGTTAAACATTTCGATTTTTGCAAAAATCTGAGCCTTGGGAGCAAATTTTTCGAGTAAAATAGTGGGAGTATGTCCAATGAGATCTGTGTTTTTGAGCATTTTTTAAAACTCAAAGAATATTTTAACACAAAACAACAAAAAAGTAAAAAATATTTTATACAATCTGTGTAATCAGCACCTGTCCGCCATCCCAAGTACTCGGGAGCGACGGCGGGAAATCCTTAAAATCAGCGTTTTTGCTTCCCCCACTTATCTTTGTTTCTTAGCGCATCTTCAGCAGCTTTCATCTGAGCTTCTCTTTTTGAACCGCCTTTTCCCTCCCCTACTTTTTCACCATCGAGAAAAGCTCCCAAAACAAAGGTCTTGTCATGATCGAGTCCAAACTCCTCCAAAACTTCGTAATGTGGGGTGATTTCTCTTTCTGCTTGAGCAAGTTCTTGAAAATGAGACTTGGGATCCACATGGGCGTGAGATTTAATAATGGCTGGCAATTCTACCAAAATCCATTTTTTGATAAATTTTTCAGCTTTTTCAAACCCATTTGTCAGATAAATAGCTCCGATCAGAGCTTCCAGGGTGTTTGCGAGGAGATAATCTTTTTCTCTTCCTCCAGATCGTTCTTCGCCTCGGGAGAGAGAAAGTAATTTCCCTAGTTCGAGATCTCGGGAGACTCGGGCGAGAGTATCTCTTTTTACTAGGGCTGATCTATAATTGGTAAGTGTTCCCTCAGGAAGATCATAGTTATGAAATAAAAAGTCTGTGGTCGCGAGTTCTAGTACCGCATCTCCCAAAAATTCTAATCGTTCATTATGTTTGAGACCTTTTTTTTCATTAAGTACTGATCGGTGAGTAAAAGCTTCGATTAACACTTTTTCAACTTCTATCCGAAATCCAATTTTTTTGAAAAGTGGCTCAAATTTTTTCATAACCATTAATTTATCAACAGGATTCTAATAAACTATTTAAGTTTTATCAACAAGTAATCGACCACCGGTTTGAGTGTTTTTGGTTAATTCCTAAAGCCGCTCCTGCCTGGCAGCTTTAGATTAACGCTACGCATTCAAACGCACACCCCAGCTTCACTGGGGTTTTTTAGGATAAATCCCGACAAGTTGGGACAGGGTTTTAGAACCCGTCTACGATCTTTTTTAGTTGGTTTGGAAAAAATTAGTATGATAAGTTCCCGCCTACGTTATTTTTAAGTCCGCTTTCCAAACTTCGGTCGGACAGGCTGCCATCCGGTAGATTGATAAAAATAAAGAACGTGCATCCCCCTTCGCTTCTTTTTCGAATAAATCCAGGCTTCAGCCTACGTATTTTTTGAGCCATGTTTCCAGACTATGGCTGACAGGTCGACGGACAGGTCGGCGAAAGCGATTTTTTGAGGAAAGATTCGAGACAGGTTCTTAAAAATTAATTTCAATATTTAAACTTCAAGATTGCCCACTCCTCCCGATCCCGCGTACTTGGGAGGATACGTAGGCCGGGCAAAACTCTTGTCCCCTATGGCATTGGTGTCACCACTTGGAAGTTCTCTCGGAGCCCTCTTTCTCCATCTTTTCCTCGTTCAGAATAAGCCACATAATCTCCATTTCTGAGGTTTACCGTAAATTCTTGAACTTCTCCCGGTCGAACTTTCCCTCCGAAGTTAGCAATTTCTTTGATGCGAAAGTCGTGAGAAAACTTCCCCGTATTCATCACTTCAAAAGTAACGGTTCCATTTGGAATACTTGCATTGGATAGGTCAATCCCCCATTCATATACATAAGCTCGAACAGTCGTTTTTCGTCCAGAAACAGGAGTTTTTGTTACAACTGGCTTGGTAATAGTTGTTTTTGGAGGCGTGTAGGTTGATTTTGGAGTTTCTGTCACTTCTTCTTTCTTGTCCTTCGAAGTTTCAGCGGAGGAGGATGGCTCTTCTTTATCCTTTCCATTAAAGTCTTTTGCCGTATCTTTTAGTTTGTCCAATAGAGTTTCTGACTTCTCTTCTTCTTTTACTTCTTCTGTCTTTTCTACATCTGATTTTTCAGGATCAGTTTTGTCCGTGTTTGAGCTTTTGTAAACAAAGAAAATACCGAGAACAACGAGAACGAGAATGATGATTCTTTTAGCCATTTTTTAATAAATTAAGAGTTAAAAAAACAAAAAATATTTTTTAAATAAAACAGCGCTAAGTCTTTTTGCAGAGTAAAGCTAGCACTTTTTGTTTTATTTTTTGCACGAAGATTTATAACACTAAATTATTAGAATGCAAATGTTTTTTTACAAAAAAAATAAAACCTCTAAAATTCCTACGAAATGTTCTTAATTTTCCAAAATTGATCATTGATAATTGTTAATTGATAATTAAACACTATGTCTAAACTCAATGTTAGTTGCCCCAGCGGTTTCCCAGAATTTTCCCCTGCTGTAGAACACATCCGACAAAAATGGATCCGAACTATTGCCGAAGTTTTTGAAAAAAATGGCTTTATGCCAATCGAAACCCCGCTCGTGGAGCGAGAAGAAAATCTGGTCGCCAAAGGCGGAAATCCAAAAGAAATGTATGTGCTCAAAAGACTCCTAGATGAAGAAAACGATCCTTCACACTCTGGAATGGCTCTCCGATTTGATCATACCGTCCCACTGGCGCTTTATGTCGCTCGACATTTTTCAGAGATTTCGTTCCCTTTTCGCCGATACACGATCGGTCCAGTCCTCCGAGGAGAAAGAGCCCAAAAAGGCCGATACCGACAGTTTGATCAGTGCGATATCGATGTGATCGGAAGTGAAAATTTATCCCTACTCAATGACGCACAGATGCCCTCGATCATCATTCAGATTTTTGAGCGTTTAAATATCGGGGATTTTGTGGTCCGGATTAATAACCGAAAGATTTTGACTGGATTTTTTCAATCGCTCGGAATCGAAGGAGAAAAAATCAAAGAAACGCTCGACATCGTAGATGATCTAGAAAAAATCGGACACGAAAAAGTTTTTGATGCCCTGGAAGCTGAAGGGTTATCAAAAGACATCGCTCAAAAAATCCTCGATTTTACTGAAATTAACGGTTCTACCGAAGAAATTCTAGGGAAAATTGATGGATTGGTAGATCACGAAACTTTTCAGCAGGGAGTCGAGGAACTCGAAACTGTCATCGCGGGGATCCAGGCGATGGGAATAGACGGAAAAAGATTTCAAGTAGATCTTGCCATTGCTCGAGGGCTTGATTACTACACGGGGACTGTTTTTGAGACAAATCTGCTTGATGAAAAAGGGAATATTAATTCTAGTCTCGGATCTATTTGCTCCGGAGGACGTTACGATGACCTGGCGGGAGTTTTTACCGGACGAAATCTCCCAGGGGTTGGTATTTCTATCGGTTTAACGAGATTACTACCTCAGCTCATCGAAGCGGGCATCATAAAACTCGAAAAATCATCCCCTACCGAAATCCTCGTTATCGCCATGAGCGAAAATGAAATGCCAAAAGCCCTAGAAATTGGGACAATGCTCCGAGAGGCCGGATTTGCCACAGAAAATTATCTGGAGACTAAAAAGATCGGAAAACAATTCGACTATGCGGGTAAACTCGGGATCCCCTACTGCGTGGTGATCGGAGAAGATGAAATTAAAAATAACAGTGTTCAGGTCAAAGATATGAAAACGGGAAAGCAAGAAGAAGTCACAATCGAAAAACTCCCCTTCGCATTGGGGAAAATGCGTTAAAATTTTGACAGATCCTCTCTAATTTTGATAAAGGTATGAAATGTATTTTAAACATAAAAAAAAATGCCTGGAGGTCATGAAACTTTTGGGGGGAGCACATTTGTTCAGGAATCTCCTGCTGTTCCTTTTTTACCAGAAGTTTTAACGGACGAAAAAGGCCAGAAAATTCTGAAAACAGTTTTTCATTCTCTCAAATTAATCAGAGAGAGTGAGATATTTATTCGACTTTTCCAAAACTTAAAAGAAAAAACACTAACAACCGGTTCCTTAGTCCAATCACTGGAAATATTACTAAATGAAGAAAGTGAAATATCCCAAGAATACAAAACCTGTCCAGAAAAGATAATCCTCGAAAATATTTTCTTACTACTGGAACACCTGGAAGAACCTATAAAATCTTCAGAAGAATGGGGACAGGTACTGGAAACCATCCTGGAATTTTTTTCCAAAATCAAATTCAATGCCGCATATGAAAGAATGCGAGGAAAACCAGTTATTATTACCGTAAATGGAGTGGCCAACCCACTGGCTGATTCTGACAGACATGAAATTATCCACATAGAAAGCCCAGATGAAGCTTTGGCAAAAGCACAAGAAAATAAACCTGATTTAATTATTTGTGATAGTGCCACTATTCACGAGGCTGATTTTTGTAAAAGAATGAGAAGCACTCCACTCCTAGGAAGTATTCCCATTGTGGTAGTAGATGATAATGAAAACGAAGTAAGATTACTAAAAGCTGGAGCTACTGATGTCATCCAAGTAGGGTCTGCTTCTGCAATTATTAGAATCCAAAACCATCTACAAACAGCAAGAACAATAAAAGACCAAGATTTAGAAATCAACCTTCTCAAAGAAGATGCCGAACAACGTATAAAAGATCTCGTAGAAGCCAGTAAAAGATCTGTTGGTTACAGCCTTGATATGCTTCATGGATTTATTCGATTAGGAGAAACTCGAGACAACGAAACCGGCGAACATATCAAAAGAGTTGGACTTTTTGCAAGAGCCATTGCCAAAGAAATGGGAGAGACAGATCACTTTTGTGATCATATAGAAGCCGCTGCCCCTGTCCACGATATTGGGAAAATTGGTATCCCTGATAATATTCTTCACAAAGAAGGAAAATTGGATGATGATGAATGGGCAATTATGAAAACCCATACAACCCAAGGGGAAGAAGCTATTTTTGGAACTGATATGGCTTTTGTAATGGCACGAAATATTACTGGACAACATCATGAGAAGTGTAATGGTTCTGGCTATCCAAGAGGACTCTCCATAGATGAAATAGCCTTAGAATCAAGTATCACCGCAGTGGCAGATATCTTCGATGCACTCACCAGTAAGAGATCTTATAAAGATGCCTTCCCGTATGAAAAAGCACTTGAAATCATAAAAGAAGAGACGGCAAAAGGAAATCTCGATCCAGAAGTTGTTGAAGCTTTTATCAGAATTTTTGACAAAATTATTGCTATCAAAGAAAAATATGCTGACAAGCTTACTGAAGCAGCGGCATAAATCATTGAAACACTCTTTCGACATAAAATTCCTCATCCCCCAGAGCTACAATCTGTCCAAGCCTGTTCCGCACGTCTCGGCTCAATACAGCTCGATAAATTTCAAAAAGCTGCAACAACCGCTGGATGATGATTGAGAAAAGCCCGATGCCAATTAGCATGAAATTCTATATTTAGTCGCACCGTATTTATTCTTCTATTGGTCTCAAATCCATCACTTCTCCTCGATCTCGGTATCATATGATGAGCGTCAAATTTCTTTTTGGGGCCTTTTTTGGGAAACAAATCGAGTCCTTGAGACAAATGCTGATGGAATCTTTCTCCATTGAGTGAAGAGACTTCTTTTATAAAAAGCTCATCATAAAAATCCCACCCCGGGAGAAGTCCAATGGCTTTTAATTCTTCTCGAATTTCATCTTGCAAAACTCGATAATTAACCAGATAAAAAATCCCCAACTGCTCTGAGGGGGTTTGGGAACCAAAAAGGCGTTTCAATCTCTTGGAAAAAAGACGTTCTACTGTCGCAAAATTTCTAGGATGCTCCACATCAAAGCCATGCTTCCGTCTTTTGAGAGGAATAATCGAATGCTTCACGGTTTCAAGTTTTTGAGGATTCATGAGACCAAAAAATACCCCTGCCCCAAAAAGGACACCGATTTTTATTTTTCCCAAAAGTAATGAAAAATTAGATTTTGTAAACTAATCCCAAAAAACTCCCCCTCCCGGCATCCCACAAGAGGAACACCGGGAGGTATTAATTGAACAGAAAACAGGTGGACACCGCTAGGCTTTCTTGGCGGCATCGATAGCCTTTTCGAGCGGCGGGAGGAAAGCCCGCAGGTTGTCCACGGCACTCAGGGTGTCGCGGTCCCCGCCTGTTCCCACCAGAGTAACCGAACCGAATCTGAATATTCGCCCCAGAATCCCCTGGCTGTCCTTCACGGACTCGATTTTGTTGAGGTAGGTTTTCGAGGTGTGGATGCCGATCAGGCCCCACTTGATGAAGACCTGCTGGTCCGTCACGACGATCTGGATTGTTAAGGCCTTGATCGCGTCCGAACCCCCGCCAAGGAAAAATAAAAAGCCAAAGAAAAGTCCACATAAGAACGCCATCCACCAGGCAGCTTCCTCAGTATGGACAAGTTCACCTTTGGCATAGTTCGCCAACGGAACCGCCGCCACAAGAATAATGATCCCCACGATGGTGAAAATCGCCGGCCACAGCAGTCCCAGCGGGTGGTACTTCGTCTGATACTGGATCTTTTCATCTTTTCCGACCAGCTCTTCGATGGGCTTGATGAGAGCCATTAGTCTTTCCTTTCGATCTGTTCAAGAACAAGGTAATCTGCAACTTCTTCCTTTTCAGGAATAAAGGGCATAACTACACAGCTTACGAATTTTCTCATCTTAAACGCAACACATGAAGATTAATCTCTAATCTTCAATGTGATGGCCCA
>CAYFMH010000041.1:0-14748 GCA_964344165.1 uncultured Candidatus Peribacteria bacterium
CATTTTTAATTATGGGGTGGAGGATTTTTGTAAAAAGTGTGCCGATTTAAATGTGTACGGATTGATCGTTCCAGACATGCCATTTGACGAAGAAAAAGAGGAGCATTTTTTGGAAAACTGCCAGAAGTATGATTTGAAACCGATTCAAATTGTCTCTCCGATTACCCCCGAAGAACGGCTCAAAAAGATCGGCGAAATGGCCGAAGGGTTTGTGTACTGCGTGGCTGGATTTGGGACCACGGGAACCAAACAAAACAAAATGGAAGACGTAGAGAGTTATCTCACCCGCGTGCGAAAATATGTGAAAGTGCCGATTTCTCTCGGATTTGGAATCAGCTCAAAAGAAGAAATCCAAGAAGCCGGAAAAGTGGCTGACATTGTAGTGATTGGAAGTCAGATAATTAAGATGTATCAGAGGGATAAAGATCTAGAAAAGATAAAAGAATTATTGATAATTTAGAGGTTTTTAATTATCAGAAATGTACTTAATTTTTCAAAATGAAGAAAGTTTTGCTTTTAGAAGACAACCAAACAATAGGAAAAATACAAGAATTGGCTCTCACAAAAGAAGGAGCAATCGTCACCTGGGTAAAAAATGTTCGAGATGCCACACTTACTATTGTGAATGATGGTGATTATTGTATGTATTTTTGTGACGGGGCAGTCCCACAGTTTCCAGATGAAGATCCAGCTTTCAAAAACGGAATACAATTTATGGAGAGACTAATCGAAAGAGAAGGGATCTCTGTCGAAAAAATCATCTGTACCAGCTCTGAAAAAATAGTGATTGATTACGCAACGGAAAAGGGGATTCGATCAATAACAAAAGAAGAAACTGGAGGGATTTTTCAGAAACGATGTCTTGGAACTTGACTTTTCCAAAAGAATAAATAGAAAGATGAGTATAATTATTTTTGAGGGGGGAAATAATTAAAGTTTCATTAAATTTCCCCTTCTAAAGGGGCTTTTTATGTATTTTAAAAAATGACTGCCGAATCAGCAAAAACATATCAAGTACTTCTTCTAGAAAATGACGATTCTTTTAGAAGATTGGGAAAATTAGCATTTTCAAGGATAGAAACAGAATTGGGAATTAAAATTGTGACTACATTTGTAAAAACGATTCGAGCAGCAACAGATTTGGTTTTAGCAGAAGGAGGTGAAGATTTCTTTTTATACTTTTGTGATTTTATGCCCTCTTTTGAAAAAGAACTCCCAAAATCATGGAATGGAAAGGATTTTATTGAATTCTTAGAATCACAGGGAATTTCAAAAGGAAGAATTTGCTACTCAGGCCTTGATGATCGAGTCCGAGAATGGGCAGAAGGAGAAGGAATTTTGGTCACTCCCAAAAATAATCTTAAGGGAGGCGTTGCAGAAGTTTTTAGAAGAAGATATTTAGAAATAATTGGAAAAAATTAATTTTTCATCGCGAACTCTTTTATTTCTGGCAAAAATTCCAACAAATAATCCAAATCTGATAGATTTTCGAGCAATCGTTTTTTGGAAAAATTAGAAATTTCAAAGTTGTGTTCTGTTCCTTGAGAATCAATCACTACTTGATTCTCCAAATCCACAGCCAAATCTGCTTCAGAATCCAAAAACTGCTGCACAATTTCTTCCGGTAAAATAATTGGCAAAATTCCATTTTTCTCCGTATTTCCTCGGAAAATATCTGCAAATTCCGAAGCAATAATTACATCAATTCCAGCATCCTTGAGTGCCCAGGGGGCGTGTTCTCTCGATGATCCACAACCGAAGTTTTTTCCCGTCACCAGGATTCTTTGTCCTTCAAACTTGGGAAAATTGGGATCTGTTTTTCGCAAATTCGTAAAAACGTGCTGTCCAAGTCCTTCTCGTTCCGTGGTTTTGAGAAACTCTGCGGGAATAATGAGATCCGTATCGATATCCTTTTGGGGAAGGCAAATTGTTTGCGATGTAAAACGTTCAAAATTGTTCATGTGAAATTTTGTAATTTTTAATTTTATAATTTTTAAATAAATCTTAATTTTTAATTTCTAAAAAATTGTTTTTCATGGGTTTAAAAATTTGAATTTAAAAATTATTTACAAAATTAAAAATTGGAAATTAAAAATTCAAGCTAAAACCTTTTCAAAATTTTCAGCGACCTTGTTCCAATTCACAATATGCCAGAAGTTCTCAAGCCATTCAGGTCGCCGGTTTTGATACTTCAAGTAATAAGCATGCTCCCAGACATCACAAACCAAGATTGGTTCTACGCCAAATACCGCTAAATCCTGATGTTTTTCCACTTGATGAATCACAAGCGACTGATCTTCTTTTCGTGCTCCTAGGACGGCCCAGCCACTTCCTTCTACTTGTACAGCAGCGGCCGTAAATTGTTTTTTCAGATTTTCTACACCTCCAAAATCCTTCTCAATCTGAGAGGCGAGTGGTTCATCGATTTCGCCTTCGGCCCCCTCTCCTTTTGGGGCAAGATTTTCCCAGAACATCGTATGAAAAAAATGTCCGGAACCATGAAAAGCGAGATCTTTGAGGACAGCCTTGGAAGCCCCTTCTTTTTTGAGTTTTTCTTCGGCCGCGTTGAGCCCATCTACGTAGCCTTTGTGATGGATATTATGGTGGAGCTTCACCGTCTGCTCATCCATGTATGGTTCGAGCGCGTCATAATCATATGGGAGAGGGGGGAGTGTGTGAGTCATGGTTTTGAAATTAAGAAATAAGAATTATGAATTTAGAATTAAAGAAATTAGATTTTTATTTCAAGTTTTAAAAAAATATCAGACAGGCATTTTCACATACTTCGAATAACTTCTGGGAGATGGAACTTTTTCAGATTCCTCTTGCAGCCATTCTAAATGAAATTTTATAGCTTCTTACATGTTTTTTTCTGCTTCTTCTTTTGTTTCTCCACTGGCAACACAACCCTCCAAGTCTGGAGAAAAAGCAGAATATCCAGTAGCTGTTTCTTCGATAATGATGAGATAGGAGGTCGTTATTTTAATTGAGCTTGTTTAAGAATACTATTTAATGTTCTAGGTGCAATTTTTTATTTTTTTATGAAATAAATGTATTTTTAATAAATTTAAAAACCTAAAACAAGCCAAAAAACAGAGTTTGACACATTTTTTTATTATTTTTTCTTGACATAATTAAAAATCCATGATATAAGACACTCGAAATTATTTTTTAAACCCTTTTAAAAATGACAACTGAACAGTTATCGGCTCCAAGTATTGACAATTATCGTGAACCAAAAGGCTCAAAAATGGTCCACGGACTTGCAAAAAAAGTAAGTATGGGAATAAAAGCTCTCCCATTTCTTGCGGCCGCTTTTATGACTACTCCCGCTCTAGCTGATGATACAGAAGCAGAAGCCCCTACTGGAGATATTACGCTGGAGGAAGTATTAGCAGCTTCTGGTCAAGGACACGAAGAATTAAAAGCAAAAGCTAATAAATCTAGGGTACTGACTGACAAGGCGCCTCTCCATCTTAAGCCTAATGCAAATTGTGCCGTAAGTCATTCTTTTCCAAAAGTTGTTGTTTTAGAAAAACGAGGAGTTCATATTGACAAAGATCGTCTTGTCCGGTTTATTTTGCGAGATTGTCAAACAAAAGAAGGAGCAATATCTCTCAACGTTCTAAATGCCTTGAAGGATCTTAGCGATGCGGGAGTGAAGAATGGATTTGATGTTTTAATTAATTTTGAGTCTTTTTCTAGCCCTAGACAGATAGAAGCTTCGACGGAAGCTCTTATTAAACTCCACAAGGCGGGTGTGAAAGTTGATAGAAATATTTTTTGGACCTTAGATAGTTCTAAACAGATAGAAACTTTGACAGAAGCTCTTATTAAACTTCACAAGGCAGAAGTGAAGGTTGGTCACTCTTTTACTAATGGCCACTCTCTTGCTAAGGCCTTAGATGGTTCTAAACAGATAGAAGCGTTGACAGAAGGACTTATCAGGCTCCAAAATTCAGAAGTGGAGGTTGATACTACTATTGCTGATTCATTCTCAAAGGTAGAAAACATTTCTGAACGAATAGATCTAGTTTTGGAACTCAAAGAAAAATATGGAATAAAAGTTACTGACAGTTTAATTAGGAATTTTGATTCTGAAAAAAAGGAAAATCTGAATTATCTTTTAAGTTGGAAATAGCAAAAGAGTACTAAAAGAAACCAAGCCAAGTCTCCCCGACTTGTTTTTCGTGCCTTTCATGTCCTCTACATTCGATAAATCTACTTCAACTCCGCCTTCTCCCGCACCATTCTCTCAATTTCTACGGCCAAATCCGGATTGTTCTTCAAAAATTCTACAGATTTTTGTTTCCCCTGACCGAGTTTGGTTCCCACGTAGGAATAAAAAGAGCCGGATTTCTCTACAATTCCGAGATTGGTAGCTACTTCGAGCAAGTCTCCCATCTGAGAAATTCCTTCATTAAAAAGAATATCAACCAAGGCGGTTCGAAAAGGTGGAGCAACTTTGTTTTTTACAATTTTTACCTTGGCTTCATTTCCATGGGCCAGTTTTGCATCCCCCGTGCCATCCTCAATTTTACTTCCTTTTCGTATTTCCATTCGGACAGAGGCATAGAATTTCAAGGCATTTCCTCCAGTGGTGGTCTCTGGATTTCCAAACATCACACCGATTTTCATTCGGATTTGATTGATGAAAATGATCGTTGTGTCCATTTTGGAGGACACTGCCGTCAATTTTCTCAGCGCACGACTCATGAGACGAGCCTGGAGCCCCATATTTTGGTCTCCCATTTCTCCCTCGATTTCTGCTCGAGGAGTAAGCGCGGCCACAGAATCCACGACGATCAGATCCACCCCTCCTGATCGGACGAGTGCTTCTGCAATATCTAGGGCTTGTTCTCCAGAATCTGGCTGAGAGAGGAGTAAATCTTCTGTGTTTACGCCTACTTTTTTGGCATATTCTGGGTCGAGGGCGTGCTCTGCGTCGATGAAGGCCACGATCCCACCCGCTTTTTGAAACTCGGCCACTGCGTGGAGGCAGAGTGTCGTTTTCCCCGAGGATTCGGGACCATAAATCTCAATGATTCGCCCCTTTGGATATCCTCCCCCGAGAGCCATGTCGATGGAGATCGATCCTGAAGAAACGGTCTCAATGTGAGCGTGTTCGTGTTCTCCCATTTTCATGATTGAACCTTTTCCGAAGCTTTTTTCGATTTGAGCCAGAGCGGCTTCGAGCGCGGCTTTTTTTCCGTCTTTTGTCATCTTTGATTTGGTTTAAGAAATAGTAAAAGGGAATGTTAGAAGTTTGAATCTTTTGGAAACAAATTTTAGCCCCTCAGAGAGCTTGAATATAAAAGAAAATTATAAATTACAAAACTTTCTTTTTTGCCTCTTGGGCCTCCTATTATAGAGAGTGAAAAATGCGTGTCAAGAAAAAATTGACGAAAAATAAAAAAACTTGACACCAGGGGGGCAGATCAAATATAATTTTTTCAGAAATTTTTAATTTTATAATTTTTGAATTTTTAAAATAAATCTTAATTTTTAATTTTAAAAAAGCTGTTTTTTATAAGGTTTTAAAATTTGCCCGGCCTACGTAGCCTTTAAATTACGATTACAAACTTCGGCGGAGTGGGCAGCTTAAAAATTATTTACAAAATTAAGAATTAAAAATTTTTAACCGAATAATTTATGACAAAACTACATCCAATCCAAGAAAAATTACTCGATCTACTTGCCAACCAGAGCTTGGACGGGATGAGTCTCCGTGAGATTGGGACTGAAATCGGCGTGGAACATCCGCAAAAAGTGAGTCACCATCTCGAACAGCTCGAAAAAAAAGGATACCTTCGTCGAGATCCAAGCAGTGGGCAGATTTCTTTTCTGAAGAAGCCAATTGAAGATATCGTTTATTTCCCGCTCTATGGGATGGCGCAGTGTGGTCCAAAGGGACTGCTCGCAGAGGAAAATCAAATCGACCAAGTGCCGCTCCCGACCAAAATCTTTGGAATTTCTAATCCAGACAGTTTATTCCTTGTTCGAGCTAGAGGGAATTCAATGGAACCCAAAATTAAAGATGGAGACCTTGTGCTAGCCAAAAAACAAGATCACGAATCCGTCGGATCAATTTGCATCGTGGTGCACAATCAGATGCCGAAGCTCAAGGAAGTCATGAAGGTAGATCGAAAAACGGTTGTTTTGAAGTCTGAAAATGAAGATTACGAAGCTGAAATTCTAAAAGAAGACGAAGATGAAATCCAAATCGTGGGAGTGGTGAAAAATGTGATTTCGAATTTCTAAAACGACAAGGACGATATCTTAATTTTTTTTCTACAAAAAACATTTGTATTTCAAAAAATTAAAAGCTAAAAAGAACACATCAATATTTATTAATATTTTAAAACAATGAACATTCTCAAAAAATTATTGGTGGCCACCTTTTGTAGCTTTTTTCTAACAGGTATTGTTTTGGCAAGGGGGAGCGTGGGAGGATTTCCGTTAGCGAACTCTGATTCCAGTTATCCAGGATGGTTTGTTTATGATTTAGCACCCGGTCAAAGTAAAACAGATGTAGTAGTAGTAAAAAACACTACCTCAAGAAACGTAATAGTTGATATTTACGGAGCCGATCGAACCCCTTCAACTGCTGGAGGGTTTGCACTCAAACAAAAAGCTGAATCAATGAGTGGGATTGGAGCTTGGATAAAAATTTCTCAGTCTCAAGTTTCTTTAGCCTCAGGAGAAAAAAAACAAGTCCCTTTTACGATTACTATTCCGGCTAATGTCAGTGATGCTAAGTTGGCTGGAGGGATTGTGATCCAAGAAATAAAACCAGCAAACAAGGCAACTGGAGGAATTACTCTGTCGACTCGTTCTGGGATACGAGTTTATAATACAGATCCAGGGATATTTAATAAAAAACTATTGGCTAATGCTCCTGTAGCAAAACCAACAGTAGCTCCAACTGTTCTCAAAGCAGATTTATTGGCACACGAGCCTAAAAAAGAGGTAGTTCCAGTACCTTCGGATCCAGGGATTTTGGAAATAGCAGATATTGAAAAAATGTTAGTTCTTGAGGACCCAACCGGGAAAACGGATTTAGCAGTAGAAGTTGAACTCCTAAATGATAATCTGGATGAAGAAAAAGCAGAAGGAAGCCCCAGAGACCGAGTTTCTGTAGAAGAAATGCAGCTTCGGATGGCAGAATTTCGAGGAATAGCGGTGCAGCAATTAAAAGCGGATTTAGCTGCCGCGGGAGATGATCCTTTTGATACTCCTGCCATAAAAAAACAAGAAGAAGAAATCAAAAGAGCGATGGAATCTCAAAAAAAGCCAAAGGTGGTCACAGAGCCGTCTTCCGAAGTCAATATATTTTCTGTTATTAAAAACGTTCTTTCCAGCCTTTTTTGGTAAAATTTAATTGGTTTATAAAAAGAAAAGCAGTCTCCATTTTGGAGGCTGTTTTTTATTTAAAGCCAGAAAACCCGAACCACGAAATAGAAAAAGAACTGATAAGCAAGGAGAATACGAAGATAATCAGAAATAGAACGAAGAAAAAAAGAAAAAAGAAACAAGAGAGAAATGTTCCTTGGCACCAAAACAAGCCTCAACTTTAAGACGAAAAAAAAGAAGTATATTCTGCTACCAAGTGGTAATTTTTTTCTTTTGGGGGTGGTGAGATAGAGCAAGAATAAAATTCCACATTCTCGCATAATCCTTGCTCCATAATGACTATCTCCAAATTACTTAAAAATCACTTTTTTAAATACTCATTTAAACCATCGCCTCAAAATCCAAGGCACCTTCTTTTTCGGTTCTTCCTCTTTTTCTTCAGCCAGGAGCACTTTGGCATACTCCAGCTGATATATATCGAGAAATGCCAGCGTCAACGTGAGAATAAACGGCCCAAAAATTAGCCCCATAAAACCAAAAGTAAAAGCTCCTCCCAGCATAATAAGAAGGACTGCCAAAGGATGAAGAGAAGCCGTCGAGCCGATCAAAAATGGCTTCACGATGTTATCAGAAGTCGCCACCACCACCAATCCCCAGATAAGGAGAAAAACACCTGGCCCCATCATATCTTGTACGAAAAAATAAATCACCGCCGGAATCCAAACAACCGAGGTTCCCACATACGGGATCGGAGAAAGAATCGCCGCCACCGCGGCCCAAAAGATAGCATTTTCGATCCCCACGAGAGCAAATCCAAGCCCCACCAAAATCCCTTGAACCAAAGCCGCCCCAAAAACTCCAAAAATGATCGAATGCATCAGATCATGAATCTTCCCAAAAAGTCGAAGTCGATGTTTTTCGGAGAGTGGGAGCAGTGATCGGATGTAGTGCACGATCTTCTCTCCATCTCGGATAAAGTAAAACATCGCCATGACAAAAACAATCAAATGGAGGATAAGCAGGGTGAGATTTTTGAGGACAAAAGTGGTTTTTGCCAATAAAAAGGTGCTAACCCCTCCCGCGATGTTGCCTCCCATCCGAAGGAGTTCTTCTGGGTTGAAGGTCAGTCCCAAACGCTCAATGTACGGAGCAATCCATGGGATTTTTTCGAGGAACACCTGCTGTCCGTTTTCGGCGGTGACCAAAGTATTGACCTGGTTCGAAATAGAAAGATATACCCCCGTCGCCTGCTCTACGAGAGACATAAAGAAAAATCCCAGCGGAATCAAAATCAAAAGAATCACAAAAGAAAGCAGGCAAAAAGTCAGCAGTGTGGACGAAAGGTGAAATTTTTTCTCGAGGTATTTTTTTAGCGGAAAAATAGCGGTTGCATTGACCACAGCGATGAAGATCGTGCCGAGAAAAGGCGCACAAAAGAAAAATAGCAGCGTAATCAGGAGGAGCAAACTGCCCAACAAAAAATATTTCTCAAGATTTTCGACCACTTGTGTCATTTCGGAGCATTATACAGATCATGAGAAAAATCTCAACCCAACACACCAAATTTATTTTATCAAATATCGTTATTTTTTTAGTGAATTCAAAACATTTTGTCGAGTTTGGGTTCTTTTTGGGGCAAACTTGCAGAACAGAATGTTTTTTCATAAGAAAAAGGTTAAGAATTAATCATAATCCTGATACAAATGATTAAGGGTTAAGTATTATTCTAGCATATTTTGCTAATTATTATAAACAAAAGTCGCTTATAAATAGTCCTTTGAATCTCCAAACAAGACAAAAATCATCACTCCGAAGCTCGGCATTGAAGAATTTTTTAAGGTACAATGTCAATACGCCGCATAAATAAGCCATCGCTCAATATAATAAAAAAAGTTATGTCTGACGTTGATTTTTTTATAAAAAACATGACTTAAGTCACCCAAAACATTAAAAAATCAGTCCATCACATTGGTTGGTCAACATTTTATATGACTCCAGTCATAGGAAATGTGCTTTTGGGCATCCAAAATATAGAAATAATATGCTGGTCGCTCCTTTTTATCAGACAAGCCTGTATACCCAGGTTTTAAACCCAAGATGTTGAAATAAAAAAGTACCAATGACTATTAGTATCACCCACACTATTCCCCAATTGACCATCCCCAACAGGAAATAACTTCAGGAAACCAACTCCGCGATACCAGTCCCTCTTTCACGGTTTTAGAGGGTATTTAGTAAGTCTGATTTTACCAATTTTTGAATTATTTTTTGTGTCAACGTGGCGAGAGGAGTGCCGCTTAGCCTGAGCTAAGCAAGTGACGAGCAACGATGGTGGCGCAGAAAATAATCGGAAAGTGGTGAAATCATGATTTATTAGACAGCCTCTTACTCCCCCCCTATCTTCGCAAACCCACAAAAAGTCCGCAACACCTCTGAAATATCTACCGATTCATCTAGTATTTTGGAAATTCTCCAAGATGACAATCAGTCATACCAGCTCCTAATTACTATCATCTCAATCGATAAATCATTACATCTCCCTCAACTTTTATACCCCAATCTTCCACACCCCTTTTTCGAGAAAAGCCTCAATCGTCTGGCGATTCGCCTTGTTGAGTAGATTTGAATAGGAAATATCTTCCCTTTTAGCATATTCTGCCAATGTTATGATTTCTCTTTCTTCCAAGTATGCCAATCTTTTATGATAACTATTGGTGAGTGCTTTTCCCACAATAGACTCCATAATCGAAGTCTCCTTCTTGTCATCAAATTCTTTGAAAGCCTCATAATATAGTTTCCGATCTACAAACTTAATATTAATTGGCACAAATCCTTCACGAATCAAAAGATAATTGTTGATCACCCTCCCAATCCGTCCGTTTCCATCCACAAAAGGATGAATGTGCTCAAAAGTCAGGTGCAAGAGGGATATTTTTTTAATAATATGCTCATCTCCAGCAGCATTATATTGGACGAGCATTGACTCTAAAGATTCAATGATAAACTTAGGATCAAGCGCGATATGATTGGCTACTCGTACCCATTCATCTGGATTTCGAAATCGCCCAGCTACCTCATCACGAATATTAGAAAGTAGCATTTTGTGAAGTAATAAAATTACTTCAAGAGTCAGTTCCTGCTCTTTGGCTTTTTGATTGATATAAGTGACCACTCTCGCTAGATTTTTTGCCTCAAACAATTCTCGTTCAGAAATAAACCGGTCAAGATCTATTTGTAATAAGATTTTTTCTGTCTCTTCCAACGAAAGAGTACTGTTTTCTATTGCGTTTGAGTTATACACCTGTTCAGCTATTTCAGTTTCACTAATAACTTTTAACAAGGCTTCTTTTTTGACAGCAGATTTGAAATATCGCTCCCGAAGGAACTGTATTTTACCGAATACATTTAAAATTTTTACCATCAAAACAATTATACCTATATTTCATGGTTTTGACAACAAAACCGTGAAAAAAAACTATTTTTTCAATTTTTTCACGGTTTTACATCCCCCCTATCTTCGCAAACCCACAAAAAGGCCGTAAAACTTCCGGAATATCTACCGATCCATCGGCGTTCTGAAAATTCTCCAGAATCGCAATAAGCGGTCGACTGGAGACCGCGGTCCCGTTGAGCGTATGTAATGGTTCCACCTTCCCATCCGCCCTCCGGACCCGCATATTAAGCCTCCGAGATTGGAAATCCGTACAGATCGAAGTCGAAGTCATCTCTCGATATTTATTTTGTCCCGGAAGCCAGGCTTCTAGATCGTATTTTTTCGTTGCTGAATTCCCGAGATCTCCACAACATACATTGACTACCTGATACGGGATCCCGAGCTGCTGAAGCAAATCTTCTTCCATTTCTCGAAGTTCTTCGTGCATCGCAACAGAGTCTTCTGGCTTACAGAAGACCACCATCTCAATTTTTTCAAACTGGTGCACTCGCAGGATACCTTTCATATCTTTGCCATACGTCCCCGCTTCTTTTCGGAAACAGGGAGAATAGGCCCCAAACTTCTGTGGCAAATCCGCTTCATCCAAAATCTCATCGGCGTAAAAACTGGTCATCGGCACTTCACTCGTCCCAATCAAATACAAATCATCTTCTCCCGGATTAACGATGTAGTTTTCATCTTTGTCGAGGAACCCGGTCCCATAGATCGCTTCTTTTCGGGTGAGAAAGGGCGGGATTGTGGCCGAAAATCCTCTTTTGTTTACTTCCAGAAACGCCCAATTCATCAGCGCCATTTGGAGGAGAGCCAACTCGTTTCGCAGATAATAAAATCGAGCTCCGGATACCTTGGCCGATCGTTCAATATCGAGAATTCCAAGATTCTCAGCAATTTCCCAGTGTTCTTTTGGCTCAAAGCCAAAATCCCGGATGGTCCCTTCTTTTCTGAGAACTACGTTTTCTTCGTCATCCTTCCCGTCTGGCGCTTCTGGATGTGGTGGATTTGGGAGCGCTTCCAAAACACCCTGAACCTCCATCTCAGCCTTCTCCAAGTCTCCCTCCAACTTCTTTTTTTCATCAGAGATTCCTTTCATTTCCGCGAGAACGGTCGCTTTTTCGTCTCCAGAAAGAGAAGGGATTTTTTTTGATACTTCGTTTTGCTTTTGGGCTAGGCTTTCCGTTTTTTGGAGTAAATTTCGACGAGATTCATCCGATTTTAATAATTTATCGATTTCTTCTCCGTCCACGCCTTTTCGAGCGAGGGAGGTCTTAAATTCTTCTGGATTCTCGCGAATAGCTTTGAGATCAAGCATTTTTTATTCAATTAACAATTAATCAACCTTCATTAGTTCCAAGTGATAATTACAAAATTTCGGCTGACAGGCAATGAACAATTTAGGAATTTTAAGATGGAAAGCAAATTGACGTTATTTAAAAAATTCTTAATTTCATTTTGTAACTTCTTGGTTCATCAGTGATGAAACAAGAAGTTCTCGCAAGGCCTTGAAAAAGAAAAGGAGGAAAATGATGAGTAAAACAGATGAACTATCTCAAAACGAAGCAAAGGTGTCGGTAGATCTCGGGAGGCATTTAACCTTTTCGGATCTTATCGGTCTGGTTATCTGTTGGGGCGGAATTATCGGGGTTGATTATTTGGCCCTATCTTTTCTGAGCAATGGCCTCTATAAGGCCATCTTTCTTGCTCTTTCCCTTTTCCCTGCATATTGGTTGAGCAAATGGATCATCACGGGAGAAAGCTGGTGAAATCAATGCCTTGTAGGGTGGGGAAGGGACAACAGCTTCCTTCTCCACGAAGAATTCTATAAAATAGCTTGACAAAAAATTATTTTTTGCTAATAAAAAATTATACTATTTATTTTTCTAAATTTTTTTAAAAATGAATGCTATCCGTGGAATACAAACAAGAAACGAAGGAACGGATCCGGTGGGAAGACAAGAAGAAGTATTTGGGACAGAAAAGTTCCCAACACTCTCTCTCCCAAGAGATCGAACTATTGATGACCCAGAAAAAGATCGTATTTTTCGTGGACTAAAAGAAAGATTGAGAGCAAAATTAGAAGAATATAAAGGTCGATTACCAGGCGAATTAAAACCTCTATCAGAAAGAAATGCTCCCTTTACGAAACCAGAATTTTTTACCACCTGGTATAAGGCAATTATTCTCTCTATTCTTCTCAAAGAGACAACTTTGAGTACTCATGAACTATATACCTACATGCGTAATGTATATAAACATGAACTTGGAGAAGATCGACTTGTGAATGACGACGAATTTATGGCTGCTGCGGAAGCAATCCAGGAATATTTAACTCATCCAGAAAGATATGTTGAAGGTGGAACAAGAGAAACAGAGGCAAGGCCAAGAATAGAAGGGGGAACTGGACTCCATTTGTTTAAAAAATAAGAAAACCACCAAAATTTTGCGACCGATTAGGCCTGAAATTTTGAGAGGATTTCGGAATACTGAAATTTTTGTATGGCTTGCCAGCCGAAGCTTGAACATGCTCAATAGCCCACCGACGCATAAAGCTTTGGTGGGCAGCCTATCATTTCCGACTCGTTAATACTCATCGCAAAGCGTAGGCTGGTGAGCGATACTGGATTCGAACCAGTGACCTCCTGCGAGTCAAGCAGGCGCTCTAGCCAGCTGAGCTAATCGCTCTTCTTTTTGAAGTACAAAGAAGCTAATTATTCTCCTAAAAAAGTCAAAATTAAGGAGTTTCAATTTTTTCTGATTCTTCCTGCATTTCCAATGGCTCGGCTTCTAATTCTCGTGCTTCTTCCATTTCTACTTCTCCCGAAATTTCTAAAACCTCTTTTTTAGGCGCTGATTCTTTTAATCCCTCATTTTGTACCTTCTCTTCCTCTTCTGTTTGTGATTTGGAATTTGGAATTTGAGATTTGTCCGTCTCTTCTTCTGTCACAACTACTGGTTCTAACCCGAAAAACTTGATCCGAAATCGCTCATATTCCGCCTGCATTTCTGGACAAGGAAAGGGATCATGTTTCATCCGAGGATCGAAGTCAGCTGGTTTTTGGACAACTAATTCTACAAACTCCAAACAAACCTCAGAATTCAGATCAATTTTTTCTCGTTTTTCAATTTTTTTGTGGATATTTTTGATCAGTTTTTGAGCTTTTTCTCCACACAGGACCTGATATGGAGCCGGGGTACGAAGCGCTGGTTTTACTTGCGGACAAAGTTTTTCCTGGACGTTCTTGATCTCTAGTATTCGAGCATAATGCAAGGCGACAACTGAAGCTAATTTTTGGCGTAGTTCTGGGGTGAGATGTGCTCTTTTTTCAGCATCAAAATAGTTATAATCCTGAATAGATTTCCAGAGGGGAAGGGTTTCTTTTTTGTCTGCTGTTTCAGTGATTTGATTGAGCGTAGAGAGAAAATACTGAAATTCGATATCAGCCAAACAAAAATCAATTTCATTACAACGAGCTTGAATTTCAGAGATCGCGTCGATGAATTCTACTTTTTTTTGCGCTTCTAAATTATCTTGCATTTTCCAAGCCTCTAGTGCTTCAGCGATACTATTGGCTCCTATCAAAGGTTTAATATAAAACTGTTCATTTTCTGTTTTTAGCTGTTTAGAGATTCGATAGGCATCAATAAAAATTTGATTAGAGACTTCTTCTTCTATTTTTTCTTCCAATTTTTTAGGAGGGGGAGGAGGAGGTTCTTCTTTAGCACTTAAACCTTCTGGGAGACGAAATTCTCGGCTCGCGTCATAATAAAAAAGCCCGGCCGAAACAAGAAAAATAAAGATGGTAACTGACACAATAAAGGCGAGAAGGTTTTTGTTCATTTTTACAAGCAGAAGAATACCTCAACTGATGTAATTTTCAAATAATCAAAAGGTAATTTTTCACACCTATCCGATTTAAGTGCATAAATAAGCGATTTCAGAGAAA
>CAYFMH010000042.1:0-14105 GCA_964344165.1 uncultured Candidatus Peribacteria bacterium
TTTTTCTTCTTTTTTGGAAAGATCTTGCCTTGTCTATGTTTTAGTTATCAATCCCCCAACTTTTTTCTTTATAGACGAATTTAGCATTTGCTAAATTAACTCCTTGCCCATTCTGAATCAAATTCCTCACATTCCCAATCAATATCCGTAAATGATCATCATTGTGCAGATCAATCGCCTCATGCACTCGCAGATTGGGATCAATCTCCCGCAAAGCCTCCGGATCAAACTCATCCAGCTCCACCAACCGTTCAAAGAAATTCCGCGTACTAAAAAGTGGTTGATCTCCCTCTTCTTCATCATTTTTGACCTTTGCCCTTTGACTTTTGCCCTCTGCTTCCGTCTGTGGTTTATCCTCATCAGGTTTTATCACCCGTCTGATCTCCCACTCCGGCTCAAAAATAAACGTATTCGCTCGACTTTTGGCCGGGAAAATAGTGTCAAAAAGCAAACTTCGCATGATCCGCCCATTGCCTTGGAGAAAACGAGCCGGGGATCTGATCGGCCCCATCCACATCGCGGCTCGCAGAGTGGGCACATCCCACCCCTCGCCGACCTGACTCACCGTCACGACTACATCCACTCTCTCATCACTTTCTTTTGGATTTTCGAGTAGTTCCTTGGCCAAGCTCACATCAATTCCTTCTCTATATTTCTCATTTCCTGTTGTACAACGCACTGCCACTAATCCCAAGCTTTCTAAATACTGACGATAAAGCTCCGCCTGCTCGATCGTCGAACAAAAAGCCACCCCCGGCAAATAACCGTCATTTTCGGCTCTTTTCTCGAGATATTCCATGGTAACCGCCTCAAAAACGGTCCGTCCGTCTTCCATGATGAACGCTCCACTTTCGGCTAATTCCTGTAAAATTCGATTGTTAATTCTTAACTTTTCATGCGTTCTATAGATCGCTTTTCCGATCTGTGGCAATTGCGGCAAAATCAAAGTCCCATCCTCTACCAAATCCTGTATCCGCACCCAATCAATAACTTCTAGCCCATAAGCTTCGGATACTTCTTTTTGACGAAGTCGAGGCGTCGCTGTCAATCGGAGATGAAGTGCGGGAAATTTTTTGCGAATCAATTCTGCCGCTTTTGCTTCTTCTTCGTCTTCCGTTTTATCCAAGACCTTCAAATCTTCATCGGTTAATTCATCCTCCAGGACGTCCTCTGATTGTCTTCGTGTTTCTTTTTTTATTTCTGCTTTCGCCCCCTCCAATCCTTTCATTACTTTTTGTGTTTTGGACCCCAATGACCGATGGGCTTCATCAGAAATAATCACGTGCACGTGCTGCATAATTGCTTCCAAAACAGCTTGATTTCGTTCACTAATGAAAGATTGATACGTCATCAAAATCACTCCCCGAAAATCAGACTGAGACTGAAAAACTTCATTTATGGCTTCTAAATCTCTTGCTACCGCTCTCCCTGACATAGACTCAACCGCCAATATCTCTGAATCAAAAAATCCAAATCCTTCGTTTTGTTTATCTCCGAGAAGCATCCCTCTCGTTTGTTCAATTAAATTTTTCCGAGGAACCAAAACCAAAGAAGGATGATTGATTCCTGCCAAAATTTCTCCAAAAAGTCGTGTTTTTCCAGCTCCCATCGGTTGTTTGATGAGCCCCTCCAGTTTTCCTGACTCGATAAATTCAATGAGCTTTTCTAAACTCTGAATCTGATTGGGCCACAAGTTTTCCCTTTCATCCTGAAGTCGGATCATCAGATCCATCGCGCAGTCATCCAAGAAGCTTTGTTCTAAGCTTGCTTCAAATACTATCGGCTCAAGAGATTCAAAGGCCATGAAATAAAAATAATTACCAAACGTTAAATTTTAATTAAATTTATTTTTTATATTCCCCCTGCTTCTTGCTTCTTACTCCTTGCTTCTATTTTTAATCCACATCAAACACCTGCCTGAGCACCCAATCCCCCACCCGATAAAATCCTTGTTTCTTTCCATCCTGGAAGTCTCTCTTCACAAAAGAAATCATAGTCACTCCTGCGACCTCTCGAATCCGTAAGTTTTTCTCAAAAATCCCTCGAAGCGCTGGATCGAACTGAAATTTGATGTTTTTTTCTTCACAGAGGGAAATTAAGTTCAGCGTATGTTCAAAAGCATCACACTGGATAATTGCGGTTATCTTTTCAGTTTCACAGACCGTTTCTAGTTTATCTAATTTTCCCAAGATTTTTGAACCTTCAATTTGTTTTTGCATTCCGTACGGGTCGATCACGCCAATGATTTTGTAAGGCGCGTAATCATTGCTTTCGATAGCCTGAATAATCCCCTCTGCCACTCGATTAGCTCCGACAATTACGGTTCGATAGACTTCTTTTTCTTGTTTTTTTCGTGTAGCGAGGATCTGTCGGAAGATAGTCTGTGATACCAGTAAAAATAAACTCCCAAAAATAAAAATATAAACTCCAATCAATCGAGAAAACAAAATCTCACGAGGGAAAAAATAGGTCACAATGAGAAAACCTACGGAAATTGCTCCTCCAACAAAAACAAGCGCCATATCAAACCATTCTCTTTCTCCAGAACGAGGCGGCAGACGATAATATTTGGCAAAAAATAAAAACCCCAGCCAGGCCGAAGTCGCAAAAAAAGAAATCCCAGCAAATAGCTCTAATGGAAAATCAGAAGAAAAAATAAAACCCACCCGGAGAAAATAAGCCAAAAGACAAGCTCCATAAACCCCAATAAAATCTATGATGATCTGAATAATTCGAAGCCGGATCCAGGTTTTAAACATTGTTCGCTACGCTCAAAGTCAAAATTTAAAAATCAAAAAGCAAAAATTTTATTTTTTACAAAGTAGGTTAAATATTTTTTTGTGCAACACTTTTTTAAATTCTTTCTTACTTTAAAACCCTCTCTTTACAAATTAAATTACTGAAAAATTAAGAGAGGGTGCACGAAGTTTTATCATCAAAAACAAATTAAATTCCCAGAGCCGGGAGAGTTTTACAAAAAAAGACCCCGCTCTCGCAAGGCCCTTTTTTTAACTTTTTCGTTTCTACTTCCGCGTTCCGATTTCCGAGTTTGAGAACTATGATCCTTCTACCAATCCTCCAGCAGAATCTGAAGCAATGAATTTCACCGCTCCTTCTCCTCCCCCATTTCCAAGAGCCGTTTGAAGATCAGAATTCCCTCCTACATCAGTAAGTATAGCCGAACATTTGAAGTTTCCTTCCGTAAATCCTGCTGCTTTGGCCGCATCAACCGAAGATTTAGTTCCATCGGCGATCACATTTTCTTCTCCTTCACTCCAAGCTAACACTACAAACTCATCATCATCCCCGATATCCGCATCATCTCCATGCCCCATCCCGACAGCAAAACAAAGTCCTTTTTCGCCTCTTGGCATCTTGTAATCGTTCCCCTCAAGCATGTCGCTTAAATTTTTAGCGTCCCCCTCTGTAAGATTGTACTTAAACCGCCCATCCGTCCAATCATACGCCGCATCCACCCGGATCATCGTGGAGATCTGATTTACCGCTGCAATACGGGACGTGTCACGTGCTCGTCCGAAGTAAGATTTAAACGTTGCCGTAGAAATAGTGGAGAGGATACCGATGATCACAATCACCACGAGGAGCTCAATGAGCGTAAAACCGAAGTTTTTGGTTATTTTTATTTTCATTTTTAAGAGTTAAAAAATAGTACTATCGGATTATACGTTTAGCGATTTCGGAAAGTCAAACTTTTTATACAGCTTTTTCCAAAAATCGATTGTGAAAGAAAAATAACATTGAAAAGTATTAAAAAAACAAATCCATTTTGTGATTTGTAATTTGGCATTTGTAATTTTGGAATAACTCAACTTTAAACACGCTACCGGTACCCATTAGCTGGAGCAAATTGTTCGAGAAGGTTTTTTAAATCCAAGAAATACTCTCCAATCAAAGGAAAATCCACAATTTTTCCAAGGGCCCAGATCAAAATCGCAAATACCACCGTCATCCCAATGATAATCCCCAAACCTCGAAAAATTCCTCCCAAAAAATTACTCCAGACAATTCTCCAGGGGGAATTCAAATAAACTACGAACTCTTTAAACCCAGTTTGTCTTAAAATCTTAACTACTTCTTTTACTTCTTTTTGAGTGTCTTGAAAATCAATCTCATCTACTTCGAAATTCCCCACATCTTTCGCTAGACGAACTTCATCTTTGGCGATTTTCTTTTCCACACTCGATAAATTTTCTTTTTTCTTTGGCATCAAAAGTATTCTAAGAAATATTTAATAAAGTTCAAAATTTAAAATTCAAAAATCAAAAATAAGTTGAAAATTTTAAATTAAAAACCTAAATTGATCATTGTTAATTGAAGATTGATAATTAACAATTCTTAATTTTAAAACCATGACAAAAGCCTCCACTGCCAAACATGCCTTTCTCTATCTCATTAGCTTTCTCGCTCTTGGGTTTGTTGCCTTTGGCGTCGGATCTCTGGGATTTGAGATTATTGATTATTTTTTCCCAGAAGAAATAAATCTCTGGCAAAATGAGTTTTCTCAGACACAGCTAAAGTTTTCTATCGCTTCGTTGATTATTACAGCCCCGCTTTATTATTTTATCAATAGGATCATCAACCAAAATTTGGTAAAAAAAGAACTCGACTTTGATTCTGGCGTGAGAAAATGGCTTACTTACATTGCTCTCTTTGTAGCTTCAGCCATCCTCGTGGGAGACTTGATTGGGACCGTTTTTAATTATCTGGATGGAGAGTTAACCGTTCGATTTATTTTGAAAGCTCTCACTCTTTTTATCGTAGCCGGGATCATTTTCCTCTACTATTTCATCGATATCCGCAGCGAAAAACCAGCAAAAAAAGGTCTCTTTTGGAGTATTGTATTTTGGGCTTTTGTTCTCACCCCTTTTGTCAGTGCATTTTTCATTGTAGAAGACCCCAAAACCACTAGGCTCAAAAAAATTGATCGTCAGGTTGTAGATCAACTCAGTGAAATACGAAACCAAGTTCAGTTTTTTGCCCGAGAAAAAGAATCACTCCCTGCTGATCTACAAGAACTCAACGATTTTGAAGGCAAACCGTTTCTCCATGGCTATGCTCAGACCATGATAGAAAAACACCACATCAGTTATGAAAAAGTTGATGATAAAAATTATAAACTCTGTGCAGATTTCCAACGGGACAATCAAGAGGATCCAGAAAACACTTCACCTCGTCGAACTTTCATCTCCGAGTGGGTTCATCCTGCCGGAACACATTGTTTTGAGCTAAAAGCTGATTTTGAAAAAGGACCGCTAAAAAAAGATTTGCGGCCACTCCCGGTAGAAAGATAAAATACTTTTACCAACCCGGCTGAAATTCTTGTTTAAAACGCCTGTACTTCCTCAAAAATTTTTCTTTTTGTTTCTGTTTTAATAATAAATTCAACTGGAATGGATAATGAGAAATTCCAATCTTTTTTACATCAACTAAAACGGGGCGATAATGATCAAAAGAAATTTTCTGGATGATTATGTTACTCCCCTGAAAAACACCCCAAAAAAACATTTCATTCTCTATCATAAGTTGCACCAATCTGCACAAATGTTCCCAAAATTCATCATTTTTAACTAGACCATTTTCACCCAATGTTTTTGAAAAAGATCCATCATAATCTCTTGGTCTAGATACCACCAAAAAACTTCCATTCTCTGTCTCTTCCAACCTAACTTCTTCTGGTAGATACGATCTCAATTCGGGAGGCAAATTTTGAAAAATATCCAACTCCTTCTTATTTAAATTAAAACTCTGATATTTAACCACGTCCCAAACCCTACTAAAAAAATGTGATACAAAATTCATATCACCATCACAAAAATTTTTTAGTTTTTTTACACAAAAACCCGTTCCAACTATTTCAAAACACTCCCGATACTTCCCTTCTCCAATTTTTTGTCCCAACTCCATAATTATAAAATTTTGTAGCCTTTTACATCTACTAAAAAAAATTGCAAACCAAAAAAGAATTCTAAATTCTGCACTCTTAATTCTAAATTTATATCGCTCCCAACATAATCACGAGAAACACCCCCACCAAAAGCGAAGCAATCATTTTATGACTTCCTCCGTTTTGTTTTTTGTCGCAAGCACACGGGATCAACTCATCACAAGAAATATACACCATCACCCCAGCCACCATCGCTATGATAGCTCCAATGTAGATTTCTGAAATATTTTTAAACAATACATAACCCAATAAAAATCCGACCAAAATTGGAATCGCCGTCGAAGCCGAAATTAAAAAGGCTTTTAGCCGTTGCCCCGTACAATGATAATAAGGCGCGCTTGTACAAATTCCTTCGGGGATATTCTGAATAGCGATCGCTAGAGCGATGATCAAAGCTGTTTTTCCACTTTCAATCGTCCCAGCAGCAATCGCAATTCCCTCTGGCAAGTTGTGAAGAAAAATCCCCAAGATCAAATAAAGCGCTGTTTTTTTCCACTTAGAACAACACTGTTTTTCATTGGGAACCAAACAACACAAAAAAAATTTATCAACCAAATACATAATCCCTCCCCCAATCATAAATCCAATTCCACACAACCACACCGCAGAAAGATGAATACTCTCTGGAATCAACTCGAGAAAAGAAACCCCCAGCATTACTCCCGCTGCAAAAGCGAGCAAACAACAAATATACTTCTCCGAAGGTTGTTTCCAAACCCCAATCGCCGAACCAATGATGGGCCCCAGTGCACTGATGATGAGAATGTAATAAATAGATTCCATTATTTAATAATGAGAAAATAGCCTAAATTTTTTATCAAAAGAAGTAAATAAAAAAATTTACAAAAATAGTTTCACTCTTTTCCCTTGAAAAAAAACAGATTATCAGAAGAATCACCTCGATAAATCTATAAAAATGAAAAAATACTTCACCACGCCCATCTACTACGTAAACGACATCCCTCACATCGGACACGCCTATTGCACCCTCAGTACCGACACCTTGACTCGTTTTTGGCGAAAAAAAATTGGAAAAGAAAACGTACACTTCCTCACGGGAGTAGATGAAAATTCACAAAAAACGGTCGATTCCGCCCGAAAAGCCGAAAAAGACATTTACGAATATCTCGACGAGATGGCCGCCATTTGGCGAAATACCTGGGAAGAGGTTGGGATCTCCTTCAATGATTTTATCCGAACGACGGAACAACGACACATCGACACGGTCCATGAGATCTTCAATAAAATCCACGAAAAAGGTGACATCTACAAGGGTAAATATGTGGGAAAATACTGCACCGGCTGTGAGACGTTTCTCAAAGATTCTGAACTCGATGAAAACGGCAACTGCCCAGATCACAAGCGCTCTCCCCAAGAACTCGAAGAAGAAAACTACTTTTTCCGACTTTCGGCGTATGAAAAGCCATTGCTCGAACTTTTTGAAAAAAATCCCCATTTCCTCGAACCAACCTCCCGGCGAAATGAAATCCTGAATTTCATCAAATCCGGACTGGAAGACATCTCCATCTCACGAGAAACCGCTGAGTTCGGGATCAGTTTGCCAATCGATGAAAAACACAAAATCTACGTCTGGTTTGATGCGCTGATCAACTACGTCTCGGGAGTGAAAAATACAGACAAAGAAGACTTCTGGCCCGCGATCCACATCATCGGAAAAGACATCACGCGGTTTCACGCGGTGATCTGGCCGGCCATGCTTCTCTCTGCTGATATTGAGCCGCCAAAACAGGTTTTTGCGCATGGATTTTTTACGATTGATGGCGTGAAGATGTCCAAATCCCTCGGAAATGTGATTGATCCAGCTGAACTCGCGCACAATTATGGACGAGATGCGCTTCGGGTAGGTTTACTTTCCAGTTTTGAGTTTGGTGGCGATGGAGATTTTTCGGTGGAACACTTTTCGGATTTTTATCGGACGAAGCTCGCTGGGGGTGTCGGAAATCTTTTTAACCGAGTAGTGGTTCTGATTCACAAATTTTTGGATGGGAAAAAACCAGAAGTTACCGGGGATCTAGACGTGGAAAAAATCAAAACTACTTTTGACACGCATTTCGAAAAATACGAAATCCGAGAAGCGATCGATTTATTTTTTCACACAGTGCACGAAGCCAATCAACTGCTCAATGAGACAGAAGTCTGGAAACTCGCAAAAACCGATTTACCAGCGGCAGAAAAAATCTTTGCCACGCTGATCCAATATCTCGAACTTCTTACAGAAATGGCTGAAATCCTACTACCAGAGAAGCATCCAGAAATGCAAGAAATGCTGGGAGATGCAAAGAAACTAGGCAAAGCCAAAATTCTTTTTGAACAAAAATAGATAATTGTAGTAGAATCAAAGGTGGGGAATTTTATAATTTTTAATTTTGTAATTTTATGATCCCGTTTTCTCTTCAAAGAATTTTAGATTAGCGGGACAGGTAAATCTTAATTTTTAATGCACAAAAACTTTAGGGAAAGTTTAAAAATTAGAGTTTCAAAAATTATTTAAATGTTCTCCCCCTTGTAAGGGGAGCTAGGGGAGGTATGATGCTAATCATTATTAAAAATTCTCTATTTTCCTTTTAAAACAAAAAAAAATGCGAAAATTTTTATTTTTAATCGTCCTCCTTTTAGCTCCTTGTTTTGCCGGAGGCAGTTTTGCCGCTGACAAAAATCTCGTCGCTCAAAATTTATCCCCCGGAGAAAAACTCAAACAAGATCTACTCAAGGTTCTCCAAACGATCAACAGAGAAGATCGAAAGCTAAAAAAACGAATCGAAGAAATCAGTATCCAGAGAAATAAAATTATCGCCAAAATGGCAGATATTGATGCGGGGAATATACCTGATGTCTCGGATATTCAGTTTGAATTGCCTCCCTCCCTCCTTGAAAAACCTAAAAAAGTAGAAACTACTCCAGAAAAAGAAAGTAAAAAAGAATTAGAAGAGAAACCAAAAACTGAAATCCCAAAATCCAAATATATTTCAAAAACTCGTTCTCGGTACGGCGTCCAAAGGCTCAAAAAATCAAGAACCAATCGAATACTGATGAATAAGCTCAGTCGCAAAAGAAGGTCATACAATAAAAAAGCTAGAACAAAAAAAGAAATAAAAAGAACCGCCAATGCTTCAAAGCTTCGAGACCTACTAAAAGGAATGAAAGATACAAGAAAAAGAAAATAGTTTTTTTCTCTAAAATTCCCTGAAATTTTTAATGGTTTATAAAAAATTTTGACCAAACCAAAATCCCCCTTTAAAATTTTCCTGTTCTTCTATTTCTTAACCAAAAATAAAATGAGAACATTTTTATTGGCATCGGCTTTATTCCTGTTTCCTTTGACTACTTCCGCCCAGTTTGGAGATTTCTTTGGAAACGACAGTATTCCTTCCTATGGCGGAAACCTAGATCAGTTTAAAAATCTAGCCCCTCCTATGCCAACTCCGCCTCCTATGCCAGATTTTGGACATGATATGGGAGGATCAGATCATGACTACACACCACCTCAGCACACTCCTCCGACGCACGAACCTCCATCCCATGATATGCCAGATCATTTTTCAGATCACCAAAATCAACACCAGTCTTCTCATAAACCACCACAACACACACCTGATCATACTTCTTCACATCAAGAACAACATCGATCCTCTCATCAACCACCTCAGCAGGATCACTCTTCTTTTCAAGACCGACATCAGCCGTCTCATCAGCCACCAAAACCTGATTTTTCTTTCTTTCAAAACCAAAAACCTTCTTTTTTTCCTCCCCAAAGACCAAAATACGGGATTAAAGAAAACATTATAGAAAGAGATTATGAAAAAGAAAAAGATACTAGAAGGCTCCTAGAAGAAAGAAGTCAGTTCCCAGGGCGAAACAAATACGGAAGATCTCCGGCTCCTACTAGTCGAACCCATAGCAGCTCTGCTCCAAAAAACGATTACCCATCATATGAAGACGAAAGAAAAAAGAGAGAAGAAGAAATGCTCCGAAGACGAGAAGAACTCAAACAAGAAATGGAAACTCGAAAAGAAGAAATGCAAAAAAGAGCTGAAGCAGAATTGAGTCGCGCTCTTGAAAAAATAGCTGCTGCAGAAGAACAACTTCAAAAAAAATTTGAACAAGCTCTCAAAAAACTGGATCAACAAAGAGCTATGGTCGAGAAAAAACTCCAAGAAATTGAAAGCGGTAACTTCAATCCAGGGGACATGCCAGATATTCCTGATATGAGAGATATGGGGAACTTTGGAGATCTTAGAGGTGGAAAAAGCTTTGATATGGGAAGTATAGGAGGATTCCAAAAATACTCTGCTCCTGCTAGATCAAAATCTACTCGAAGCAGTCGAAGCTCTCGAATGAAACCATCTCGAAGTTCTTCTCACAGATCATCTTCTCATCAACCGAAAAAAAAGATGAGTGCTCTAGACATGCTTCGAAGTAAATTCAAAAGAAGTGGCAGCTCTAATACTTCTCATATGAGACAATCTACTCCAAAAAGAGCCGGAGCAAGCAGACATTCAAACCGGAGACCATCTCATAGCTACAACCGGGATCAGTCTTATGGATTACATGATCAAGGCCATCGTTCAAACATGAGACACTCAGCTCCAAAAGCATCTTCTAGCTCTCACCGATCAAATAGATCTTCTCATAGTTCCAATCGAAGCCACTCAAACACTCAACGAGGGTCTTCTCATGAAAGAAGTCGACAGAGAAGCTCATCAGCTATCGAACGAGCTCGAAAAATTCAAAAAGCGATGAGACGAAGTAAACACAGTAATCACAGATAGAAGAAAGACAGATAGAAGAAAGTTTGAGAAAAATAGAAAAAGCCTGGAAACACTCCAGGCTTTTTTAGATTTAAACTTTAAAAGCTCTTGTTTTTAATTGCTCCCAAACCTCCTTAAAATCTCTTATTCCACGCTGAAGTCCAAAGTGATAAATCTTCATTTGATATTCACTCAGGACATTAGCCGCCTCGAGAGAAATAACTTTTGTCTGAGGGACATTTTTTTGGGCCCAAACTTCTACTTCAGATTTATGAACCTTAGAACAAAAAATATGCGTCACATGGGATAATGGAACCTCTGACCCGATTTTATATCCACCAGTTCCCTCGACATCTGGCCCAACATCTTTCATCCCTCCAGGTCTGTTTCTCAAATACTCATACTGCTTATTCCGATCAATCCCAAAAGACACTTCAAATTCATCAAACCACTCTGGCATCACGTAAGATCCTTTGCTTTTATTTCCATCGTGTACATAAATTGCTCCCCAACCACAAAATTTATCTGGGTCTGGAACCTCACGAGAATAAGCACCTCCTTTTATTTTTTCTCCACGTTTTGTTAATTCAGCAGCGCTGAGCAATGCCCCATATTTTTCAATTCCTTCCAGAACCACTGAATTGCTCCCATGGATATAACCTGGATCAATTCTCTCACCAGATTCCAGAAGTTTTATAATTTCATCAATCACAGATACTTCTACAAATTCATATACTCCTTTTCGTTTTTCTGGAAGCAAACACCACTCCCCTCCTGCTTCATAAATATTTAATTCTTTTCTTTCTATTGCCTCTCTTTGATTTGACCAAAAAGGATGAAGCTCAAGTACTCTCTGAGGATTAACTTTTTGTTTAACAAAATGCCCTATCCATCCCTGCAGATAAGTTTTTAAATCCCAAGAACACCCGTCACAAAAATAATCAAAAAACGCATCAAAAGAATCTAAGTGTTCTAAAAATTGAGGAATATCTTTTCCTTTTTCTTTTCGCAAAGAATAAAGATTATAAATCACATCAATCAGAGGTATTGTTTCTTCCCAATCATCTCCAGTATTTAAAAATGGTTTTTGATCTAATAATTTTTGCTCTATTTTTCTAAATCTTTCTTTTATATTTTTTTCAAACTCAAAAACAGTGAAACCTTCTCGTTCTGCTAATTCAGAAAGAGTCAAAGGAGATAATTTTTTTATTTTTGGAGCCCCTTCTGTGTCAAATTTGACAGGTTCTATTGTCTGCATTGATCTTCCCCCAAAATCATCAATTATCATCAGATCAGATCCCCAAATACGTTTACTTGGAGCTATCTGAGAAATATCTATTTCATCCTCAGCAGGAACTTCAACTGATTTTTTATTTGTTTTATCCATTTTTATCATCTCATTTTAGCACAAAAAAACAGAAAAATCAAAAAAGGCGAAGCCAACTTGACTCCGCCCTATTTTCCATCATTCATAATTCATAATTCCGCAAAATCTCTGATTTTGCTACTACTTCGCTACTTCTTCAAACCGATTCTCTCGGATCACAGAGACTTTCACTTCTCCTGGATATTCACAGTTTTTTTCGATCTTCCGAGCCATGTCGAAGGAGAGCTTCTCCGAAGCAAAATCATCCATCTCAGCCGCATTTACAAACACGCGTACTTCTCGTCCCGCTTGGATCGCAAAGACTTTTTCTACTCCGGCAAAAGATCCGCCGATGGCTTCGAGTTCTCTGAGTCGTTTGATGTACTTCTCCATGGTCTCTCGACGAGCTCCTGGTCGAGCCGCTGAGATCGCATCTGCTGCCTGGAGGATTCGAGATTCAAGCGTTTCATATGGGAAATCCTCATGATGCGATTGCATCGCGAGGATGATCTTTTCATCAATCCCAAATTTTTTCAGAATATCTCGTCCGATGATCGCATGCCCTCCTTCTACCTCGTGAGAGACCGCTTTTCCGATATCATGCAGAAGTCCTGCTTTTTTACAGATCTCTGCATCGGCTGGAGGTAATTCATTGGCCAGAGCTTCCGCTATGTACGCCACTTCGACTGAATGCCGGAGGACGTTCTGTCCATACGATGTCCGAAATCGAAGTCGTCCCACCAGTTTCAGAACCTGCTCTGGAAATCCAGCAATCCCCAGCTCATAACAAGCTTTTTGTCCGAGTTCGAGAATTAACTTTGATGCGTTTTCTTGAGCTTTTTCGACACATTCTTCGATTTTGGATGGATGGATTCGTCCATCCTTGATGAGTTCTTCGAGAGCGACCTTGGCCACATACCGTCGGAACATATCAAATGATGAAATAGTAATCGTCCCCGGCGTATCATCCACGATCAGATCGACCCCAGTCATCGTTTCAAACGCATTGATGTTTCGCCCTTCTCGTCCGATAATTCGTCCTTTGATATCATCAGAATCAATTTTTACGACGGTAATAGTTGATTCAGAAGTCGTTGGCGCTGCATAACGCTGTACGGCTTGCACGATGATATTTGAGGCTTCTTCATCGGCTGCTTTTTCCATGGCATCTACTTTTCGTTTAAGAGTATCAGCCAGCTCTTCTGAGGCATCTTCTTCTAGTCTTTTGAGAAGTTGCTCTTTAGCCTCTTCTTTGGAAAGTTTCGCTACTTTTTCGAGGACTTCGTCCTGCTCGGATAGTTTTTTCTTGAGCTCAGATTTTTTCTTTTCAAGTCCGGTCATAGCCTTTTCATACTCCTCTTTGGCCTTTTCCATTTTTTCGACCTTTTCCTCCAACGCGGTTTCCCTTTTGAGAATTCTTTCATCCGCTGATTCTTGCATTTTTGCCAGACGATCTCTCGTCTGCATTTCCTCTTTTTTAGCGTTTTCACGCAGCTGATCGACTTGTTTTCGACCTTCCCCGAGGATTCTCTCTGCTTCTAATTCCGCATTTTTTCTGACCCGTTCTGCCTCACGGCGAGAACTTTCTTCGACCAATTTTGCTTTGGGTCGAAAGACAAAATAAGCAATGGCCACTCCCAACCCGAGTCCCACTACTCCGACAACGATTAACATCATATCCATTTTTATAAAAAATTAAGAAATGGATAGGCTTCTTCCGCCAATAAATGCGATACTAAATATGGTCACCGTCAGCCGGTTTTCAAAAAATTAAAATAAAACTTATTTCTTGCCGATATCTACACTACAAATCATCGTTTCAAACATTCAGACTGTAAAATTTATTTTATTTCTAGTAAGCAAATATTTTTAGAGGGAAGAGAACCTTCCAGGCGCATTGTGCAGAATTCACTTCACAAAGTCAATCCAATCTGCCGTGAATCCGAAATTAAAATCTAGCTTATACATGCGGCTTTCACAAACTAAAGCAGCATTTTTTGCAATT
>CAYFMH010000042.1:14190-14681 GCA_964344165.1 uncultured Candidatus Peribacteria bacterium
CAAAATTGCCATAAAATGTTTGATTTATTTTGTCGCTGAGACTTAGCATGGGGAAAAGCAATTTCCGGATTCACGGTCTACTTTTGTTTGAATCATTTGGTATTGTTTTTCCAAGCCAGTACATAAATTTATCCATCATTTTTATATCCTCCGATACCTTTTCGATAAAAAAATCTATCCAAAATGTCTCCCCGTCTATCCATCAGATATCCGAATCTATGTTTTTGGTATCCAAATCTATAAAAAATATAGACTTTTTTATAGGGTTGAGCAATGGCATGTAGAAGCGAAAAAACAACCTCGTCCCATAAAAAAACATTCAATGTCATACTCCAGACTACTCACTTTCGTTTACTTCATGCCCCCTAAATGAAAAAAATTCGATACATTATTTGTAATATTTAGAAATATATGCTAAAATGATCGTCAATTCTCAATTCTTAGATTTTCGGGTCAAACGCAACACAAGGAAGATTCATAGTTAGGATAGG
>CAYFMH010000043.1:0-14233 GCA_964344165.1 uncultured Candidatus Peribacteria bacterium
ACGCGCACGACTCAAAATCGTGTTCCGCAAGGAGTGAGGGTTCGATTCCCTCCCGCGGCACCACCTTATCTCTCCTCTCAAATTCTTGAGAGGAGCTTGCTAAAAAAAAATTACGCCACCGTCAAAGTGAAATTTATTTTATAATCTCCATACTGATTCCCCTAATTTTTTGCAAAAATTTTATCTTTCACGCAAAAACACCCACTTCCATCGATCCAAAATAGAAACATCTTCCATAAAATTCTCCGTTTTTTTCTCAACTACTCCCGATGAAGTAGCGGGCAGGATGTTTAGTTTTTCTTCGATAAAAATAAGAACATTTTCATTGGGCTGTTTTTTTCCCATCTGCATTTTTGCCTCTTTATCAATCCTTTGAGGAGTTTTGAGATATTCCAAATACTTCTTTTTTTCTTCGATCTGAGTTAGATTTTCCTGATTAGTTCTCTGGATTTCTGCGATTTCCTGTCTGATTTTTGAACTTTTGTGCCAAAAACTAGCCAAAGAATAAAGCAGCCAAAAGATGATCACAAAGACAGAAACCAGTAAAAAAACATTTTTGGTAGAATAAATATCGTCTTTTCGCATTTCAGAGAGATTGAAACAAATTTCAAAAGAAATTACAATTCAATTAATGAAATGTGTGATTGGCCTTGGAAATTATCCAGAAAAATATGACCGAACCCGGCACAATTTTGGATTTTTGGCAGTAGAAAAATTAGCGGAAAAATATAATTTTCCGGATTTTAAATTAGAAAAAAAGTTCTTTGGAAAAATCACAGAAGGCGAAATCGAGGGGGAAAAAGTGATTATCTGCAAACCAGAAACCTACATGAATTTGAGCGGAAAATCGGTGAGTACAATTGCCAATTTTTATAAAATCCCTCCAACAGATATTTTTGTTTTTCATGATGACGTAGATTTAGACTTTGGGGTCCTCCGGTTTCGAAACAAAGGCTCTGCCGGAGGACATAATGGGCTAAAATCTATCATCGCGAATCTAGGAACAGAAGAATTTCCTCGGATAAAATTTGGCATTTCTAATCCTGCACGAGAACAAATCCCAACAGAGAACTTCGTCCTCATGAATTTCTCACCAGAAGAATGGGAAGCTGTCCCTGAAATTCTGGAGCAAGGAATAAAAAAATTATTGGAACACTTTTGAAAAGCAAAATTCAAAAATCAAAATACAAAATAAAGGAATAAAATTTTATAAAATTAATCATTACTCATTATTCATTAATCATTGTTGATAACTCCTGCCAATCCCAATGCTCACTTCCTTCCAATCTGCCTACAAAACTATCATTTTCACCAAAAATTCTGGTGAAAAGCTTCCCATAGCAAGATTTATTGATTTTGTGATCAATCCAGACAATGGAGTTTTTGAGGCGATCTGGGTAGAAGCGATCGGAGGGTTCCGAATTGTCTCTCCCAAAGATATCCTTCAATGGAACGAAGAAGAAATTATGATTTCTGACGAGCAAGAAATCCTCGATCCAGAATCCCTCCCCAGGCTCAAAAAAATTATCGATCGAGAAGTCGCTATCCTAGAAGCGGATGTTTTTTCAGGCAAAAGAAAGCTTGGAAAGGTGGTTGATTTTGCTTTTGATACCATCTCCCCTCGCCTACTGAGTATCACCGTAAAGTCTGGTTTTTGGATCTTTGGGACCAAAAGGATCATCCGGCATGACCGGATTTTAAAAATGACCAAAAAAGGAATTTTTGTTTCAGAACCAACGGTCAAAATAACTGATGAAGAAAAACCTCATCAAAAAACAAAAAATCAAATGCCAAATCTAGGAGACTAAAAGAACTTATAAGAAATATTTCCACTATTTTTGACAAAAACTAAAAAATTACTATTTTGCGATTAAGTTTATTGTTTGAACAAAATTTTCATGAGAAAGTATGTAGATGTAATGACAGCTTTTGCTCTTTTTTCTCTGTTTCCAGGATCTGGAGAAAAACTAGATGCTTTTGCAGAACAAAAAATAGCAGAACTTACACAATCCACAAGCTCTCAAACAGAAAGACTTATTTATGATGAAGCAAGAAATGTTGCAGCTGTTTTAAAAAGTATGAGTCTTACAGGAGAAGCACTGGCAGATTTCCCAATAGAAAAATTGGATATAAGCAGAGAAGCAATAGAAAAATTAGCAGAATTCGGAATACAGCTTGATAAAGAAGCAGGACTATTAAGACTTCCTCGGTATATGGGAGATGGAGAAGGAGTTATTGAATTCAAAAAAGACACAAAACATATTTCTGGAGATGTGCGAAATGGAACTGTAACGATTAAAATTAAAAATAATGATGGAAGCGAAAACACCCTTGTTATCAGTCATGACTCAATAAAAATAGATGGCAAAGAATTAGAAACTGAACTCGCTGGAAAAACATTTAGACAATGGCAGATAGAAGCTGGATTTGAGTCACAGTTTCCCCAAGTATTCCGTGATTTATTAGAGGAATTTAAAAAGGGGGACAGAGTTTTTCACTTTAGAGGATTAACATCACATCAAATAGCTATTCTCAATTATAATTTTAATATTCCCTTGAGACAGTTGTTTTTCCAATATGAAGAAAAAGACCAAAAAATACACTGTGTTCCGTTGCATGGACAAAGCTTCACTCCAAATATTCCTCCAATGACAGAAAATGAATTTAAAGAGTATGTAAGAAAAATGATGAAAAAAAGTGGTTTTTAAAAAATTTAAATTTACACAAAAAAAGCTTCTACTTGCCTTTCTTTTTTAGGTTCCTAAAATCGCGGTCGAAAGTAACTTTTTTTCATGGAACTCGAAACCATCATCGGCCTCGAAATTCACGCACAACTCTCTACCAAATCAAAGCTTTTTTGTAATTGTGACAATGATGCCTTCGGTGCAGAGCCAAACACTCGTGTCTGTCCCGTATGCATGGGATGGCCCGGGATGCTCCCCGTGATCAACGATGAAGCCGTCAAAAAAGGAACTCGAGGCGCCGCCGCCCTGGGATGTAAAATTCAGAAATTTTCCAAATTTGATCGAAAAAATTACTTCTATCCGGATCTCCCTTCGGGATTTCAGATTTCTCAGTACGATCAACCAATCTCACTGGATGGCAAAGTGGAGATTGAAGTAAACGGCGAAAAATCGACCGTCGGGATCACCCGAGTACATCTAGAGAACGACGCTGGGAAACTAACCCACACTGCCAGTGGCACCCTCTGTGACTACAACCGAGCCGGGACTCCACTCGTCGAGATCGTGACCGAACCCGATATGCGATCGGCCGAAGAAGCTCAATTGCTCGCAAAAGAAATCCAAAAAATTCTTCGGTTTGTCGATGCGTCTGATGCCGATATGGAAAAAGGAATGATGCGGTTTGATGCCTCGGTCTCACTCCGGCCAAAAGGGGAAGATAAACTCTACCCACGAGCCGAAATTAAAAATCTGAATTCTTTTTCTTCACTTTTCAAAGCCATAAAATTTGAGATCGCTCGACAAAAAAAATGCTGGGCCGCCGGAGAACCACCCAGCCAAGAAGTCACCGTCGGATGGCTCGATGATGCAGAAAAAACAAAAATTCTCCGAGACAAAGAATCCGCCAACGACTACCGATATTTTCCAGAACCAGACCTCCCACCGATGACCTTCGATGAAGCAGAAATTAAAGCCATCGAAAAAACCATCCCAGAGCTCCCACTACAAAAGTTCCATCGGTATCAGGACGATTTTGGACTCAGTGAGGAGAATGCTTTGAAATTAGCGGAAAGTTTGCCGTTGTCTGCATTTTTTGAAAAAGCCGGGGAACTGGCTGGAAATTACAAAAAAGCCGCTAACTTAATTCTTTCTGTCGTTTTGGCCGATCCCAACTGGCAACAAACAAAAATTGAGCCTCAGCATATTGCTGACACACACCAACTGATCGAAGACGGAAAAATTTCGGCTTCCGGAGGAAAAGAAATCGTCCAAAAAGCTATGGAGACCGGATCTTTGGCAGAAGAACTGATGAAAGAACTAGGACTTGAGCAGGTCTCTGACTCGGGCGAACTCGAGAAATGGGTCGAAGAAGTGATCTCAGAAAATCCGAGCGTGGTCGAAGACTACAAGTCCGGAAACGAAAAAGTGATCCAGTTCCTTATGGGGCAGGTCATGAAAAAATCACGCGGCGCGGCTAATCCGCCGGTGGTCATGCAAATGTTGAAAGAGAAATTAAGTTAATCTTAAACCTCAAACCCAAATAATGTTCCTCTCCTTGCAGGGGAGGCTCTTGTCAGTCGAAGTTTGGATGTAAATTCTAAAACAAACGAAGACAGAAAATGAGGTATGGTAAATTTCCCAATTTTTGCTTCACCAGCAGGCCCAATTCATTTTGGGAACAATTTACAAGTCTGTCCTGAATTTCTTAATTGAATAAAAAAAACTTAAGTACATTTGCTTTTTTATAGAATAAATGCTAAAATGAGATTTAATTTTTTAAAAATGAAAAATTTATTCTATCGGAAACAGCTTAATAAAAACACAAAGTTCCTATTTAGAATCCACTGTGAAGTAGGAACCAAATGTGAAAAATGTGAAAAAGGAAAAAAATATGAAGCTGAGCTAAAAAAAGAACTAGAAAAAGCAAAAAAAAGTACTAAAGTTGATTTAGAAAGATTATCAAAGGCGAAGGATTTAGAGACTTTAGAATTAATTTGTGGAGTAGAAGAAGAAAAATATAAAGCAGAAAAGAAAGGACTACTCCGTCATATTTCTGGAGCAGAAAATGTACCAGACAATGTAGAAATCCAAAAAAGCTTCTTTGTAAACCCAGAAGCTCTTAAAGAAGCGAGAAGAACACTAAAAAAGGATGAATTAGAAATTTTCGAAGCCCAATTAGGATCAGCAACTTCTATTTTGTCTAAATTACACGAATCTTTATCTTTAGGAGAACATCCAGAAATTATACAAAAACTACAAAGAAAAATAGATCGAGAAAACACATATTTTGAAAGAGATTATGACATAAAAGATGTTCTTAAATCAATAAAGTCCCCTAAGAAATAATCTTCTGCAACTCCCCCTCATCAATATCCGGCCCAATCCCCGCAAACCGAAATTTTTCTGGGACAAAAAGTTCTCTGGCGAGCTGATTGACTTCTTCTTTTTTTACCGCGCGAATTCGCTTTTTCCAGGATTCAAAATCCTCAGACATGTCATAGAGAAGCGCATCCTTGGCAAAGTGATGAGCTACTTCTTCGGTATCTTCGGTCTTAAGATCCGTTTTCCCGACCAAATAATTTTTGGCTTTTTCAAGTTCCTCATCGGTGATCCCATTGACCGCAATTGCATCATACTCTTCTCGGATCGCAGCCGCCGCCTTGAGCACATCGCTGAGCTTCACCCCCGCTCGAGTGGTGAGAAGTCCGGTGTCAGAAAATTCATCCACCGTCGTCCGGATCGAATAACACAACCCCTTTTCTTCTCGGATATTCTGAAACATCCGCGAACTCATGTTCCCTCCGAGGATGATCCCGAGAACTTTGAGCACTGGAAATCGTGGATCCACCTCCGACAGAGACTTCACTCCAAAAGAAATATGATACTGCTCGGTTTTTTTCGTTCGGATTTTGAATTTTTCTGTCGCGAGATTTTCATCAAATGGATCTTGTGTGCGTGATTTGGTCTGATCTTCAAACTGAAATACGGCTTCCAACCGATCCAGATCTTTTGCAGTTACCGCTCCAGCCACTGCGATGACCATATTTTCTGGCACGTAGAGTGCATTTTTGTAGTCGAAAAAATCTTCTTGTTGCACTCCGAGAATGACTTCTTTCGTCCCGATCTGATCTCGCCCCAATGGCTGATCTCCAAAAACGAGCCGCTCAAAATCCCAAGAAATCTGATACATCGGCGCATCGAGATACATTGCCATTTCTTCCAGGATTACCCCTCGCTCCTTTTCGATTTCTTCTTTGGGAAACTTAGAATTAATCAGCATGTCAGAGAGCACATCGAGCGCTTTATCCAGATTTTCTTTTCCCGATTTCACGTAGTATCCCGCGTATTCCTTCCCGGTAAAAGCGTTGAATTCTCCACCAAAACTATCAATCGCTTCAGAAACCGCTTTTGGTGTTTTGTATTTTTCAGCTCCTTTAAAAAACATATGTTCGAGGAAATGCGACAGCCCTGTAATCTTAAGATCTTCATATCGAGACCCCGCTCCCGCGAGGATCAACGTCGTGATTACATTCGTCCCCGGCATCTCAATCGCCTGAAGTCGGAGTCCATTTGGAAGTGTTTTTTGATGAATTTTCATATTTTTCTGTTAATTGTTTGGAATTTGGGATTTGTTATTTGGAATTTTATTCCCTCACAATGTAAGTAAAAACCCCCTTCGGTCAATCACAAATCAATCCGCTGCCCCCGTTCATCACAAATAAAAATCTCCGGCTCCAGCTTTATTCCCTTTTTTTCCAGCACAATGCCCCGCCACTTCCGAGCGAGAGCCAAAATATCCGCCTGTGTCGCATCTCCCAGATTGAGAAAAAAATTCGCATGATCTTCCGAAATCTTCGCACTTCCAATCTGATCTCCCTTGGCACCACACTCGTCTAGTAGCTTCCCCGCAATTTCCCCTTCTGGATTTTTAAAAAGGCACCCCCCAGATCGACCAGCGGGATTTTTTTGCCAACGCTGAGCCAAAACCTCCTTTGTCTTCTGTAAAGACGCGCCACGGCGCGTCTCCTCATTTTTAAACTCAAAGACTCCTCGCACAATGCACCAATCCGGCTTTTGCTTAAAAATACTTTCTCGATATCCAAATCCACATTTTCCCGCTGGGATCTTTTGCAAATTCCCATACTCATCCAAGTACTCCACACCTACGCAACTGTCTGAAATTTCTGTCCCAAGCGCCCCTGCATTTCCCCGGAGAAATCCTCCGACATTCCCAGGAATCCCACTGAGATTACACAGATCTCCCCATCCTTTTTGATTGGTCTCTTCAATGAAGTCCTGAAAGTTTTTCCCGGCCTCCACGCTCACTACCTCTTTCCCTTTCCACACCACTGCTTCAAATCGAGGAACAAAAACCCGCCCCCGAAAACCAATATCCGCCGGAAGAAAATTTGATCCTTTACCGATTACCACTTTTGGAATTTTGTTTGCAGTCGTTTCTGTCCAGATTTCTGCCAATTCTGAAACATCGTCTACTTCAAATACCTCATCCGCTGGCCCCCCCACTCCATAAAAAGTAAGTTTGGAAAGCAATTTATTATATTCAACTTTTATGGTCATCTGAAATCATTCTGAGAAATTAAAAGAATTTGTAAAAACGAAAAAAAATTTTCACATTATCAAAAAACACAAAAAAAGCTATTGACAACAATGTAAAGTTTCATATAAAAAACAATGAGATAATAACTATCTCACACTTACTTTTTTCATTTTTGAGCAAATTAGCCCGCCTCCCCGCTTATAGGTGGGTTAATTTGTATCTATTTACGTTGTCATCCCGCCTGTCCGCCGAAATATCTGAAATAATTCTTAAAAATTATGAAGGGGGGAATGACGGAACTTTCGGAAGCAAAAAACGATCACATGATACAGCCTTCGCTGAAGCTTCGGCGCACAGGGGGATCTTCAAAATAATTTGAGTAAAAAATTAATAGCTGATCTTTCTCGCAATTTTTGTCCTGAGTCCTCGGGAACAAAAATTGAAAATCGCCGAAAATCAATTCCCCTCGTAGCAATAATTTCCAGAAGGCGAAATACTATCGACTCCTTAAAAAAATTATTTACCAAATAAGGTTTTCATCATCTCTAAAACCGACCGCACCTCCACTACCTCCAAATCCTTTGGCAACTTCGCTCCCTTTGGAACTCGTGGCACCACCGCTCGTTTGAATCCCAATTTTGCGATCTCGGCCAAACGTGACTCCAGATTCACGACTCGTCGCACCTCTCCAGACAACCCCACCTCTCCCAGAACCACCGTATCCGCCGGGATTTCTTTGTCGAGGAGAGAACTCAGTGTCGCCGCACAGATTGTCAGATCAGCCGCTGGCTCTCGGACCTTAAGTCCACCGACAATATTGAGATACGCATCGGCCTGCTCACATTTGAAAGGGGTAAATTTGGAAATCACAGCCAAAAGCAAATGCAGCTTGGCCAGATCAATCCCATGCGACGTCCGACGAGGGAGGCCAAAGTTGGTCTTCACCGTCAGTGCTTGAATCTCAATGAGGAAATTTCTCGCCCCCTCTCGTACCACCGTAATCGCCGATCCAGCCGAATTTTCGGCCCTTTCTGCCAAGAAAAATTCTGACGGATTTTTCAACTCCACCAGTCCTTGATGGGTCATCTCAAAGACCCCCACTTCCTGCGTCGAACCAAATCGGTTTTTGGTCGCTCTCAAGATCCTCAGTTCTGAGTTTTTTTCGCCTTCCAAGTAGAGGACTACATCGACCAAATGTTCGAGAATTTTTGGTCCCGCGATCTCGTCTGCCTTTGTCACGTGTCCGATCACCAAAATCGTCGTTCCCGTTGATTTAGCCAGTTTGAGAAGAACCTCAGCATTCTCCCGAATCTGGGACACCTGTCCCATACTTGCTCCCTCACGACTGATCATCTGGATCGAGTCAATCACCGCTATTTTTGGTTTGTTTTTAATAATGGTTTCACAAACATCCTCCAAACTGTTAGTCGAAAAAATTGATTTTTCGTGTTTCCCACTTCTAATCCGCTGCAGATGAGACATTACCTGCTCCGGACTCTCCTCTCCGGAAAAATAAAAAGCTCCCTCGATGTTGAGAAACATCTGGAGCGAAAGTGTTGATTTCCCAATCCCCGGACTCCCCCCAAAAAGTACCAAACTCCCCGGGAAAAAACCACTACCAAGCACTCGATCTACCTCTGAAATCTGCGTAGTAAATCTTTCTTTGAAGTGCGAAAATTCCTCGGTTTTTGATGGCTGACCAACCAGATCAATCCCCGGATCCATCTTTTTTCCCTTGCCATCCACCGCTTTTGATTCGCGAAACTCAACAATCGAATTCCACGCTCCACAGCTGCTACACTTCCCCATCCACTTGGGAAAAATTTCACCACACTCATTACAAAGAAACTGGGTAATAGACTTTGCCATTGCTTTCAATGTAAAATTCAAAATTAAAAATGCAAAATTATGAAATTTTATTCATCATTATTCATTATTCATTCCTTTCCCCTTTTTATTTGTCCCTTGCTCCTGTTCCCCCTTCCCTGATTTATCATAAACCTCCTCCAACTCCTCATCGAAGTCCTCCTCAAATTCTTTAAACTCCTTCTCTTCTTGCGCCTCAATTTTATCGTTGAGTTCTTGGATTTCTTCGTTGGATTTAATATCCCCACCAAAAAGCCCTTTTTTGCGAGCGGCGCGTTTCCAGTAGCGTTTGAAGAAAGCCATCCTTGAAATCTTAAATTTTTTAAGGTAAAAAGCAAAAAAAGAATTTATGAAAATTTTAGCTTTTGAGACTTCTTGTGATGATACGGCAGTCGCAATTGTCGAGGATGGGACACAAGTACTCTCCTCGGTCAGAATTGCACAAAACGAACATAACGAATACGGAGGTGTCGTCCCAGAGATCGCCGCACGACTCCATGCCGAAAACTGGTGCTCCGCGCTCGAAAAATGTCTCGCAGAAGCGAATCTAAAAATTGAAAATGTAGACGCTCTCGCCGTGACCAATGGCCCTGGACTCCAAACAGCCCTGCTCAATGGAACCACCGCCGCGAGCTTCCTTTCTTTGTTGTACCAGAAACCACTTATTCCCGTCCATCACATTTTTGGACACATCTGCTCCAGCTTTTTAGAGAGAAAAATTAAAGATTTTCAGTTCCCAGCGCTCGTCCTTGTCGCCTCCGGTGGCCACACAGAGATTCACCTCTGGGAATCAGAAACCAAACTCCGAAAAATAGGAAAGACCATCGACGACGCCGCCGGCGAAGCCTTCGACAAAGTCGCCAAGATGTGCCACCTCGGATACCCCGGCGGCCCTCTCGTCAGTGAAGCAGCTAAAAACGGCGACAAAGAAAAATACAAATTCCCCCGAGTCCTACTCGATCGAGACTCCCTCGATTTTTCTTTCTCCGGTGTCAAAGCCGCCGTCTACCGTGAAATCAACAAATTCTCTCCCCTTGAATCAAGGGGAGATGCCGTAGGCAGAGGGGATATAAACAAACTTCCAAATTCCGAAATTTCCCACATTTGCGCCAGCTTCCAAGCCACCGTCGTCGAAATTTTCACAAAAAAAATGCAGCGCGCCCTCGAAAAATACCCAAACGTAAAACAGGTACACTTCGTCGGAGGCGTCTCCGCCAACCAAGCGATCCAAGCTGGTCTAAAAAATCTCTGCCAAAAATACGATTGTGAATTTTTTACGCCAATAAAAAATGAATACTCTACCGACAATGCTGCCATGATCGCTAGCGCCGCCTACTTCCAAGTACAAGCAAATCCTAAAGTTGCTAAAGTGCAGTTCCTCGATGCAGAGCCAAAATTATCGACCAACTTATGTTTTTAAAAAATTAATTCTTGGGAGTGTGTCCTGACATATCTTCTATTAAAAAAGTTGGAAGAGTTCCCTTAACCCTATGATCTACTTCTGGGGAGTTGTAGATTTTTGTTATTCCAGTTTCTGCATCATAAGTATATAAACCCAAAAATGTTTCTGGGTCATCATACATTCTTCGAGAAATAGTTACTGTTAGCTTTGTTCCTTCTCTCGATAATAATAGAGATATTTCATGAAAAGGATTTAGTCTTTTTGTTAATCTTTTTTCGGCAGCATCTCCCAAAACCTGATCAATAACTTCTATAAATTCTTTTAGTTCCCGAACTCTTCCCGGGTATACCCCTGAATTATATTGTTCTTCTAAAAATTTATCTTGATACGACTGTAACAATTCAACTACTTCTGGATGCATCTGGCCGAGAGAATTATAGATTTGAGAACCTTGAGCCTTTACGTGCTCTGTTGACACTAGTATTGCCAAAACAGTAGCTACAATTAATGAAGATTTAGGCTTTTCCATTTTTTCAAAAAGTTAAAAAACAATTTCAAAAATTTTATATCACAAAACAAAACATCTGTCAAATAAAAAACAAATAAAAAAAAAGTAAGCACTCCTTGTCTTGATAGAGTCAAGATTAGTGATATAAAATTAAATACCTTGCCCTTCCCGTCGGGGTTTACACATAAGTTGCCGACTTGGAGACTCCGTTCCTACTTCTTCCAAAAAACGTGACACTGCAGCCAAAAAAAGTCGATTATAGAGTTTTAAATCCTGACGAGCCTTCAAAGGAAATTTATCCAGAGGAACAGTTTGATAAGCTTGCTTAAAAGCAGGGTTAAAATTAAATTGCGCAAGAGTAGTTTTAAATTCCTCCGCTTCCTGATCTGTAATTTTATTATCAGCCAAAATACTCCTCACTTTTTTAGCAACTCGAATAGCCTCCTGTCCCAAACACGAACTTCGTGTATCCAAAAGATCCAATCTCTCTTCTTCAGAAAGACCCACCTCATTATCTGGATAAAATCCATCACAAGGATTATCTTCTTTTTTTAAAAAACTTCCAGCTGCGAGTCCAGCAACCACAGCAAATGCTGTCAGTGATATTTTTGATGATTTTTCCATTTTTTTAAAAATTAAAAAACAAATTCAAAAACTTTGTATCACAAAAAAACTATCAACGACAAACAAAAAAAAGCAAGCATTCTTCCTATTCCTTTATTAATCATTACTCATTGCTCATTAATCATTCTCAAAATTTTAACTTCCTCTTTTCTTAATTCTGAAGTATAAAAACTTCACATGCGAATCTTTGTTTTTTTGGCCATCATCATCCTCGGATCGGCAGTTGCCGGAGGCGTGATCCTGAGCCAAGAGGTCCCCAAATGGAAACTCCAAACAACCGAGATTTTGGCCGAAGCGAGAGAGGCACATTTCGATTCTTCTCGCTGGAATCAAGTTTTTGAGAAGGCCGAAGATCTGCCCGATGTCTTCCCAGTCTCTCTGACAAAAGAGATCTTTTTTGAAGCCAAAAACATCTTCATCCAGCTGGACAAAATAAACCTCACTATCTCCAGAATCTGGAACAACGAAATCAATACAAAACTCATCACAGAAGTCTTCAATTCTCTGCACAAAATCGATCACTCTCTCCTCAAAATTGAAAAAAAACTGTCCTACATACCGGGTTTTCTCCTGACGGAAAAACAAAGACAAGAAAAAGCCAAAGTGATCTTCAAAATCCAAAAAATTAGAAAAAGACTTGCGGACTACCGGAAACTCGAACGGATTTTTAACGACTTTGTGAAGGACAAAAGACGGTTACTCATCCTGCTCCAAAACCAAAACGAACCCCGCTCTACCGGTGGATTTGTCGGAAGTTTTGTGACCGTGGACTTTAGCCCAGAAAAAATCATTTGGAAATTCAATGATATCTACGCCCTGGACCGAAAAGTTCCCCCACATGTGCAAATCCCAGCGCCTGAATTTTTTCACGGATTGTCCCAAAAAATATCTCTTCGAGATGCTAATTTTTGGCCACACTTCCCTGCTTCGGCCCAAAAATATCGGACTTTTTTTGCAGAATCAGAAGAAAAACCACCTCATACCATCATCGCGATCAATCTGAATGTAATCCGTGAAATTTTGAAAATTGTTGGCCCGGTGGATTTTCACCAATGGGGACTTACACTTGATGAATACAACTTCGACATGGGACTGAGTTTCCTCGTAGAGTCAAAAATCAGTGGCCGATTCGCCGTCAAAAAACCGGTCCTTGATTTTGCCAAGGCACTCTTTGCAATTGAAAAATGGGAGCAGGTCTCCATCGACCATCTACTGAGTTTCAACATGTCAGAATTTTTGGACCAAAAAAACATCCTCGCCTACTCCAAGGATCGCTCTCTCCAAAAACTTTTTCAGAAATGGGATATCGATGGCGAAATGAAAATGAATAAAGAAGCAGATAATTTTTTGTATTTTGACTTCATCTCTATTGGAGCCAATAAATCGGATAAATTCCTCTGGACCAAGCTCTGGCATGACTCAGAAATCCATCAGGATGGAAAAGTGATAAATACCCTCAAAATCACTAGAAATCATGCCCTCAGACCGGGAGAGATCCAAGATCTCCTCCGGACAAAAAACTGGTCGCCAAACATCCGATCTCTCCTCACCGACGATCTCGTCTGGAAACTTGGAGCCGGACAAAACCGAACAATCCTGAGGATTTTTGTTCCAAAAGACGCCAAACTTATCGCACAAACAAATCCATCTGGAGAAATCCGAGAGGTGATCTCCGATGATCGAAAGTTTAAAATCTTTGAGGTACCAATGTTTGTGCTTCCGGGAGAACGACTAAAAATATCGTTTAAATATGAAACCGAACTCGATCGAGGCAGTCATGACTGGCGGCCCTATTTCCTCCAGGTCGTCGGAACCCCCGGGAGAAATCAGACGAGTTTTCTCAAAACCATCTCTACTGAAGTCGAAGGGCGATTTACGGCCGAAACTCATACCCTCGGCCGCCCACAAAAACTCATCGATAATGATTATCGAGCGGTCATAGAGTTTGATTAAAAAACACCGTCATTCCGCCTGTCCGCCGAAGTTTAAGAACCTGTCTACGATCTTTTTAAAAGGAGAGCGATAAAGGAAATTTGTGTCATAGCAAGGGAAGATGCGATTTTTCTTTCATAATTTTTCTAAAGATTCTTATTTTTTCTCTTTCTTTGTAAAAAATCTTGTTGTGCGTAGATAAAATTTACAATAATAATCTGATCGTTTCTTATCTCATAAAACACTCGAAAAGGGGCAATAATAATCTCACGAAAACCGGGAATTTCTGATTTTATCCCGATTTCCGGAAATTGTCTCAAATGACCAATGTGCTTCCTTATTTTTTCTTTCCAAGTATCCAAAAAAGCAGGATTTTCTTTTTCTGATTAAAAAATTTTGTAAATTCTTTTTTGCCCTCAGTTTCCAAAAAATATTCATTTTTGTGAAAAAAGTTCTTCCATCACTTCATCATGAGGAAGTAATTCTTCGTCGTTTTGAGCTGCTTCTATCTCATACCGGACACACAAATCATAAAGAACATCCTTCAATGTGGTCCCCTGTGGGAGATTTTTTATTATCTGAGAAACGTATTTCTGAGTAGTCATTTCGAATTTTTTCATCTTAAACGCAACACATGAAGATTAATCTCTAATCTTCAA
>CAYFMH010000044.1:0-13953 GCA_964344165.1 uncultured Candidatus Peribacteria bacterium
TGTTATCCTTTCTTATCAGTTCTTTTCTGCTTTTTAATTTCGATATTCGGGTTTTTGTACTAATCCTTTGCTCATCAACTACCACTCTCCCAAAACCACCTCATACTCCGACTTTCCTTTCACGGATTTTTCATACGCTCCTAAAAAATCCTTCGCCTTCCGTACCTGCTCCCACACCGCCATCGGCATATCCCTAATTAAGTTCTAGATTGACTTTTTGTGCATAATGCTCTAGGTTTCCAAGAGCTGATGAATATTAAAGTCTTAAAATTTGGGGGGACCTCCATGGGGACAGTTGAGTCTATCACTCAATCCAGTGCGATAACCGCCCATGCTGCAAAAACACAACAAATTATCGTCGTTGTCTCTGCCCTCAGCGGAATCACAGATCAGTTGATTGCCCTTATCGAGGCCGCCAAGAAACAAAAAACACGACAGATCAAACAAGGCATCCAAGAACTAGAAAAAAGACATCAAGATATTTTGGCCCATTTTGTGGAAAAAAACAGCTTTGAAACCGCTTGGAAAAAAGAATTTGAACCGATATTTGATCGAATGAAAGCAATTCTGACCGGAATTAGCCTGGTCGGTGATCTGACTGAAGAATCTTATGTCGTAGTCTGTTCTTTTGGCGAGCGGCTCGCCAGCTGGATCATGTATGAGGCGATGAAAAATCAAGGCATCAAAACAACCCGTATTGGTTCAGAAGACTTGATAAAAACTGACAGTAACTACTTAGCAGCCAATGTTGATTTCAAAAAAACAAAGACTTATTTTCAAAAAAAAGCTGTTCCGGCTTTAAAAAAAGGAAATTCTCTTATCATCCCAGGGTTTATCGCCAAAGATAGTCATGGAAAAATGACTCTGCTCGGACGAGGAGGGAGTGATTATACCGCTTGTATTGCTGGGATTTGTACCCAAGCCGAAGCTATAGAAGTCTGGACTGATGTGGATGGGATCATGTCGGCTGACCCGAGAAAAGTAAAAAAAGTAAAAACCTGGGAATCTATCGAAATGTACACCATGGCCGAGATGGCCTACGGAGGCGCCAAGGTTCTTCACCCAAAAACCATCACCGCTGCCGTCCAACACAAAATCCCTGTTTTTATTAAAAATACATTCAATCCAAAAGCCAAAGGGACAAAAGTTGTCAGCAAACATAAACCTGGACTCAGAGGGGTCGTCCTCGGAAAAAAACAAGTACTCATCCATCTAGTGGAGCCAAGCATGCTGGGCAGTACTGGATTTATCAATAGCTGCAGTAAAATCTTTGCCAAACATAAAATTCCAATTGATGTCTGTGCTACCTCAGAGATTTCTTTTACCTGTTCGATTGAAAAATCCGACTTCACCCCACAACTTTCAAAAGATCTCACTACCATTGCCGAAGTAGAAAATATCTATGACGGGCTTTCAAAAGTCTGCATCATTGGAAACAAAGTCACGGACGACACTGATTTATTGGCCCGCGTTTTTTCAACCCTCAGATCATATCAAATTTTTACCGCCAGCATTGGTGCTTCTTTTAATAACATCACTTTGATTGTAAATACAAAAGAAGCTCACAAAATTGTTGACCTTCTTCATGCTGAACTTTTTGGAAAATGAAAATAGCTATCCTGGGAGCCACTGGTGTCGTTGGAAATGAAACTTTGAAATGTCTCGAAGCCCTAAAAGTTGAATTTGATGAACTCATACTTCTCGCCTCAGCTCGCTCTGCCGGAAAAGTATTAAGTACTCCTTTTGACAACATCACCGTCCAAGAAGTCAACGAAGCAGCCTTTGAAGGAACAAATTATGCTATTTTTTCTGCCGGAGGAGAGACTTCAAAACACTGGGCCCCTATTGCTAATAAAAAAGGATGTACCGTGATCGATAATTCTTCTGCTTTTCGATATCAAGACGAGATTCCTCTCATTGTTCCGGAAATAAATAGTGATGCCACTGGGAATGCAAAACTTATTGCAAACCCAAATTGTACTACCGCTATCCTGGCAGTTGCACTCTATCCGATCTATAAAAATTTTGGACTGAAGCGAGTAATTGCTTCTACCTATCAAGCCACGTCAGGCGGAGGAAAAGCAGCCATGGATGAACTCGAAGCACAAACAAAAAACTATCTAGAGAGAAAAGAAATATCAAACACCAACTTTGCTCACCCAATTCCTTTTAATCTAATCCCACAAATCGATAAATTCCAAGAAAATGGTTACACTCGAGAAGAAATGAAAGTCACCTGGGAAACCCGAAAAATATTTGGAGTCCCGGATCTAAAAATCTCTTGCACCGCGGTACGAATTCCTACTTTTCGAGCACATGCCGAATCGGTGACAGTCGAAACAGAAAAACCAATCAACCCGGACCAAGTGAGAGAAATACTCAAAAAATCTCCGAGCGTAAAAGTGGTGGATGATCCAGAAAATTTACAATACCCAATGCCCCTTACTTCAACAAAAAAGTTTGATGTGGAAGTCGGACGCATCCGAAAAAATGATGTTTTTGGCGATCATGGCCTTGATTTTTTTGTTTGTGGAGATCAGTTGCTAAAAGGAGCCGCACTGAATGCTGTTCAAATATTACAAGTATTAATTAATAAGAAGGAAGAAGTATGAAGCAAGAAGTAAGTAAAATCAAATCGTTTAAAGATTTAATAGCTTGGCAAAAAGCTCATGAACTTGTTTTAGTTATTTATGAAATAACAAAAAAATTCACAAAAGAAGAAGTTTTTGGCCTTACAAATCAAATGAGATGCTCTGCCGTTTCAATTACTTCTAATTTAGCCGAAGGATTTAATAGGCAGTCTAAAAAAGAAAAGGTTCAATTTTATTTTACAAGTCTCGGATCACTTGGCGAACTTCAAAGTCAACTATTAATTTCAAAAGACATTGGATACATTACAAATGAAGAGTTTAAAAAAATAGATGCATTGACAATAGATGTACAAAGGCTTATTAAAAGCACCAAAAAATTTCTTACTTCATAAAAGCTTACTCCTTACTTCTTACTCCTATCTTCTATCCTTATGAAAGTTCTCCTCATTGGCCACGGCGGCATGGGAAAAGGTATCGAATACCAGGCAAAAGCACGTGACCACGAAATCGTGTACATTATTGAAGATACGGAAGCACTCAAAAAAGTGGACGGAACAAAAATAGATGTAGCTATCGATGTGACTCACCCGGATGCAGTCATCAACAATATAAAAATACTCGCCGAAAAAGGCATTAATACTGTGGTTGGGACCACGGGCTGGTACGATCATCTCGCGGAAGTAGAAAAAATCGCAAAAGAAGCCAATATTGGATTCCTCTGGTCGAGTAATTTTTCGATCGGGGTGAATCTTTTTTTTCGAATGGTGGAAGATGCAGCGAAACTAATCAATGCCGCTGATGAATACGACATCTGGGGAACAGAAATTCATCATCATAATAAAGCTGACTCCCCCTCTGGAACGGCTAAAACTATTGAAGATATCCTGCTAAAAAATATCGACCGAAAAACAAAGGTAACAGAAGATAAACTAGACCGAAAAATAGAACCAAATGAAATTCATTTTTCTTCCACGCGAGGAGGACCAATTAATTTTGGCCATACGATTGGATTTGATTCTGCCGCTGACACGATCAAGCTCGAACACGCTGCCCGAAACCGAGATGGCTACACTCTCGGAGCAGTAAAGTGCGCAGAATGGCTAAAAGGAAAAAAAGGATTTTTTAGCATGGATGACTACATGCAATCTGTTTTTTAATCTTCTTTTTCATGGCTATTTCAATTCAAAAAATCGAGCCTGCAGATGTACGTCAATACTTTGGGGTAATCAAAGAATTGCGTCCACAAATTGCCAACGAAAAAAAACTCATGGAACTGGTACAAAAAATGACCAAACATGAAGAAGTTTATTTTTTTGGGGCCTCTGATGAAAGGATCCCTGTTGGATTTGCCAGTTGTCTTATCCAATACAAACTATCTACAAACGGTAGTTATGCTTTTGTTTATGATTTGATTGTGAGCGAAACACATCGCTCAAAAAAGATTGGTAAAAAACTGCTCGATGAAGTATACCAATTTGCGAAGCAGCAAGGATGTCTAAACCTAGAGCTCTGTTCAGGAACTTCTCGGCATCAAGCTCATAAGTTTTATTTGAATCAAGGTTTTCATATTTCTGCTTATTGCTTTGAAAAAGCTATTTCTTAATCCAAAAAATCATGAAATTACAAGGAACATTTACGGCGCTCGTCACTCCATTTACTGATAATGGAGACATCGATTATCCAGCACTAGAGGGCCTCCTCGAGGCACAAATCGAAGCTGGGATCGAAGGCATTCTCATACTCGGGACAACCGGAGAAAGTCCCACTATGTCCCATGAAGAATACAGTGCTATTATCAAATTTTCGGTCGAAAAAGTGGATGGCCGAAGCCTCGTGATCGCGGGAAGTGGAAGCAACTGTACCCAAAAAACAATCGAACACAGTCAGGCCGCCAAAGAAGCTGGAGTGGATGCGCTTCTCGTTGTAAATCCGTATTATAATAAGCCGACTCAAGAAGGACTTTATCAACATTTTTGGGCGGTGGCCGAAGCCGTAGATATCCCACAAATCCTGTACAATATTCAGGGACGAACAGGAGTAAACGTCTCCACCGAAACTCTCGTCCGGCTCGCAAAACATAAAAATATCGTGGCTGTAAAAGAAGCGAGCGGCGATATCGGACAGATGGCTGACGTGATTGCCGCAACCAATGATTTTTTTGTGCTTTCTGGAGATGATGGCCTCACCTACCCTCTGATATGTTTAGGAGGAGATGGAGTAATCTCGGTGCTTTCAAATATTTTACCGGCAGAAACAAAGGCCATGACCGACGCAGCTCTAAATGGCGATTATAAAAAAGCAAAAGAACTTCACTACAAACTTACGCCACTCATGAGTGGGTGTTTCATGGAGACAAATCCTATCCCAGTCAAAACAGCACTCGCCATGAAGGGAAAAGTAAAAGAAAATTTCCGACTCCCAATGTGCCAGATGAATCCAGACAACCGAGCCAAATGGGAAAAAATCCTAAAAGAAAATAATTATTTATAAATCATGAATAATCCACCTTTTTCCAGAGAATTTATTGAAAAAATAACACAAAAACACCCGACCCCTTTTCATATTTATGACGAAAAAAGCATACGAAAAAATATTCAACGTCTGTATGAAGCTTTTGGTTGGGTGCCAGGTTTTAAAGAATATTTTGCCGTAAAGGCTAATCCTAATCCTTATCTCATTGAAATTCTGAAAGAAGAAGGATGTGGAGCTGATTGTAGTTCACTTGCGGAACTTATTTTGTCAGAAAAAGTAGGCATCACGGGAGAAGACATTATGTTTACTTCAAACGATACTCCTATCAAAGATTTTCAAAAAGCAGCTGAACTAGGCGCCATCATAAATTTTGATGATATTTCTCATATTTCATTTTATGAAAAAAACATCGAACCTCTCCCCGAACTCGCCTGCTGTCGTTACAACCCTGGAGCACTAAAAAAAGGGAATGCCATCATCGGAAATCCGGAAGAGGCCAAATATGGTTTCACAAAAGAACAACTTTTTGCTGGCTACAAATTAATGAAAGAAAAAGGGGTGAAGCGTTTTGGGCTTCACACGATGGTTGCTTCTAATGAACTAAATCCAGAATATTTTGTGGAAACTTTTCAAATCCTCCTTGCTCTCATGGTAGAAATCGAAAAAGAAGTTGGGATTTCTTTTGAATTCCTCAATATCGGAGGTGGGATCGGAATCCCCTATCGTCCAGATGATGAAGCGGTCAATCTAGAGCAAGTATCCGAAGGAATTAAAAGAATCTATGAAAATCATTTCGGAACTGAAAAACCGTTAAAAATCGTCATGGAAATGGGACGAATGGTTACGGGACCATATGGTTGGCTTGTGACACAAGCAATTCACAAAAAAGATACCTACAAAAAATACATCGGAACGGATGCCTGCATGGCAAACCTCATGAGACCAGCTCTCTATGGAGCATACCATCATATCACAGTGCTGGGAAAAGAAGATGCTCCATCGGTACAAACTTATGATGTCACCGGGTCTCTGTGTGAAAACAATGATAAATTTGCTATTGATAGATCACTCCCTGAAGTAGAGATTGGAGATTTTCTTGCCATCCATGATGCTGGAGCACACGGATACGCAATGGGTTTTAACTATAATGGAAAGCTTAGATCAGCTGAATTATTACTTCAAAAAGATGGAAATATAAAGCAGATCCGAAGAGCAGAAACAGTACAAGATTATTTTGCCACTCTGGATTACCCAGGACTCTAAAAAGTTTACAAAAGGAAAATAATTTCTAGACTTTTGTTCTAAAAATATTTTCCAGAAGCAAGAAGAAAGGAGCAAGAAGTAAGGGATGGAAAAAAATTTCTTACTTCATACTTCATACTCCTTGCTCCTAAAAACTAATTTTTAATTACTCCCCCATGAATATCCAACTCTCAAAACGAATCTCAGAAGCCGCTCCCTATGCCTTCGCAGAGGTCGATAAAAAGGTCGCAGAGCTAAAAGCCAAAGGCGTACACGTGATCGACTTCGGAGTCGGTGATCCATCCAGCCCTACGCCGGACTTTGTAAACGATGCATTGTACGAAGCCGCGAAAAAAAGAGCTACCTACGGATATCCAAATTATGCCGGAGATCTGAGCTTTCGTGAAGCTTGTGCCGAATACATGAAACGAGAATTTGAGGTCACACTCGATCCGGAGACAGAAATCACTGCCACTATCGGATCAAAAGAAGCGGTGTTTAATTTTCCATTGGGGTTTGTAGATGCAGGAGACGTGGTAATCTGCCCAACTCCAGGCTACCCTCCGTACAAAGTCGGAACCAGATTTGCTGGCGGCACTCCCTACTTCACCCCGCTGATGAAAGAAAATAACTTCTTGATTGATTATGAGTCCATTCCTGAAGAAATTTGTGAAAAAGCAAAAATCATCTGGGTTAATTATCCAAATTCTCCAACTGGAAAAGTTGCCCCGCGAGAGTGGCTCGAAGGATTGATCAAATGGGCGCACAAACACAATATTATCATTGCGGCAGATGAAGGCTGCTACATCGATATTTATTTTGGAGAAAAGCCAGTCAGTATCCTCGAAGTAGAACGAAAAGGAATTGTTACTTTTTATTCGCTTTCAAAAAGGAATAATATGACTGGATATCGAATCGGGTTTGCTGCTGGAGACAGTGAAATTATCGCCGCATTTAAAAAAGTAAAAACTAATATCGACAGCGGAACACCAACCTTCATCCAAGATGCGGCAGCTGTAGCCCTCAGAGACACATCTCATATCGCAGAAATGAGAGAACAGTACAAAACCAAAGAAAGCATCATGTTGGAAGCTATGACAAGTGCTGGATTACCAGAATGCCGAAGTGAAGCAACATTTTATATGTGGCAAAAAGCTCCTGAAGGCATGGACAGCGTGGAACTCGCTCAGAGGTTTCTCGATATCGGAATAGTCGTCACTCCAGGAGCCTGGATCTCTGACGAAACAGAAGATGGTATCAATCCTGGTGCTAATTATGTGCGATTTGCACTTATCGCGCCGATGGAAGAGGTCGAAGAAGCCGCCAGGAGAATTAAAGAAGATTTGTCGCTTTAGTTTTTTTAATAGAATCTCTGAGATTTTTTTGAAGAAGTTCCTAAATTTTATGGATATTCAAACAATTTGGGGCAAAAAGTTTTGTAAAACAGTGGAAAAAGGAAGAAAACAAAAGAGTAACCTTTTTGCAAAACGCTCTAAGTTTCTGACTCCACAATGATCCCGTTTATGGTTTCAAATCGGTTATGTACATTCTGTGTAAGCGTTGGTAGTTTTTGAGATGTAGTAATTCAGAATTGTTTCTCTGTGCCTCCTGATGAAGTACCGCAATTTTTAGGCTTTGTTTTCATGTTTATAAAAAATAAGGAAATACAAACACCCATATTTTCTCAGCGTTTTTTTGCAAACACAAAACTTTTTTTCTCAGTGTCATTTTAAAATTTAAATTGTAAAAAATAGTCCTTTTTTAATTTTTAAACTCATTGCTATAAAAAAATTGACTTTTTATTGCCTGAAAATAAACTCCCCTCCGTTCTCTCTCAAAAAAGCCAAAATTTTATCCCGACAGGTCGGGATAAAATTGAGGACAGATGAAATTTTGAAAGGAGGAGACTACGGAATACTGGAGGAAATTTTTGAAAAAAAATTACCGTAAGTATGTAGTCGTCTCCGACGACCGGGTAGGTTGCGGAGCGGTCAAACGCAGCAGACTGTAAATCTGCCGGCTTAGCCTTCGGGGGTTCGAATCCCTCCCTGCCCACCATCCTCAGAAATGACTCCATGTCTACATGAAATCTTGCAGATTTCATTTCGCTTATTCCGTCATTTCTTCGTCTCGCTCACAAGTCTTTAGGAACTTGCTCGCGTTTTTTTTGTAGGCGGACTATTCGGGTTTGAACGCAAACTAAGACTGGCAGGCCATTTTTTTTAATTTTTGTAGGTTGTTCACCCCCTTATTTCGAATTGTTGGTTTCAGACAAAGAGATAGCTGGAAAAATAAGGATCAACGTAGAACATTGATCCTGCTGAAATGTTGTATATTATTTCTTAGCCTCTTGTCATTCTGCTTGTTCAGCACGTTACTTATCACGTCGAACAATCATTTCAGGGGATAGTTCAATTTCAACTGCTTCGGGTGCATTTTCTTTTGCGTCTTTGCTTGCAAAAAAACTAACAAATTCTGCCATAACCACAATCGCATCACCATCCTCTTCAAATTCGAGTCTTTTTACTTGGTTTCCACCAACTACAAACGGTTTGTAAGATTGTGTCTCTGCGTCAAAATAAAAAACTCCATTCTCAGGATATTCTCCAACAATTCCATGACTGTCACCACTATCATTGGGATGTTTAAAACCAATATATCTAACCATCGTAGGGTTGCCATCAATCATAATTTCAATACCGCTAGTTGAATAACTACTTACGATAAGGTCTTCTCCGACTCCATCAATTTTTTGTCCAAAGTAAAGCGTCATAGGGTCTAGCTTTGCACCAGCTTTTACTTCGGCAACAGCTTCTGCAAAAGGAATATAACGTTCAACATCTTCTGGGTATTTTCCCGCCATGCTTTTAGCACTTTCAGTTGCTTTGTGTAGAACATGTACGGCCCTAGCCGCCCAATCTCTATCAATCAGCGGCGGAAAAACTTGGATTATCTCGATGGCTTTCTCGGCTGTCATATCTTTCAAATCGAGCACTTCAAGAGCCATTTCTTCAGCTCTGTTTTCGGGGGTAGTCATTTTGTGAGGGTTAATTTTAAAATAAACAACAATCCTAATAGCCTAACAAATAAAAATTGTCAATTTTTTTTAATTTTTTACCACTTTATCTTTTCAAAACACCGACAAATGTTCTGACAACACCGATGTCCCACCGCGAGAAAGCACGGAATCAAAAGCAAGGTCAGCACCGTCGAAAGGGTCATCCCATACACAATTGCAAATCCCAATCCTCCCCAAATTTCATTCGAAAGCGATAGCGGAAGCAATCCCACTACGGTCGTCACCGAGGTGAGAAAAATCGGCTGCATTCTTTCTTTCCCAGATTCAATAAATGCTCGAATCCACTCATCTCCCTTCAGAATATGCTGATTGATCCGATCGATGAGGACGATGGCATCGTTCACGATGATCCCGGCCAACGAGACAATCCCAATCATCGTCGGGAACGTGATCGTCATTCCAGACAACCAGAATCCCACAAAAACACCGGTCAGAGAGAGCGGAATAATGATCAGAGTCACAAAAGGCTGGAAAAAAGAGTTAAACTGCCAGACGAGTACGACCAAAATTAAAATCAGTGAAAATCCCATGGCTACGACAGACTCTTCCATCAGACGACGGCCTTCTTCGTTTTCACCCCCGATTTCCACTACTTCTCCGGGGAGCTTGTCGAGTTGATCGATTAAATTTTGCAATTCTTTTTCCAACATAGAAGCGGTCACTCCACTCTCAAGATCTGCTCGGACAAAGAGCGTTCGGAGACCATCCTTGTGCTCGATCTCTGACATTTCTGATGATAACTGGGCTCGAGCCACTTGCCCGAAGGTGATAAATTCTCCCGTTGGTGTTTTGAGCGGGATCTGATTGAGAATATCGAGAGACTTCGGGTCATCCCACTGCGCGCCGCCATTCCAATCCACTCTCAGATCCACATCAATCTCCTCATCTCCCTCTGTCAGCTGTACCACCGTCACCCCATTGACCGCGGCTCGGAGCGACTCCAGAACCTGTCCTGGAGAGAGACCAAACCGAGCCAAAATATCCCGATCAAATTTCCACGTCAGCTGTAGGTTTTTTTCGGCTCGAGAATCTCGCACATTGAGCGTGTTTGGTAGATTTTCTAGGCCTGATTTGAGCTGCTCAGTCATTTGTGCCAGATGATTGAGATCATCCCCCATCAGACGGATTTCAATCGGTGAGCCAGTGGGAGGTCCTCCTTCTACTCCAGAAAATCGCACCTCTGCATATCCTGGTACTACTTTTTCTACTTCATTTCGAAGGATCGGCATGATCTCATAGGACTTTATCTCCCGATCTTCTTTTTCTGTGAGGTTAATGGTGATGCCCAGGACGTTTTCTTGTGGACGATTGGACACCGCGCCCGGATCTTGATTGATATCAGAGGCTTTTCCGACCGTGAAAACGAAGTTTTTCAGATACACGTCCCCATTTTCTTGTGGTTTGAAATATTGTTTCAGTACTTCTCCTACGGGATCCACGAGTTTTCTCGTTTCTTCCAGTTTGGTCCCGAGTGGCAGCTCAATTTTGGCCGTAAAAAAAGTAAAGTCAGATTCTGGGAAAACTTCGACCGGCACTCGATTGCTCGCTACGAGCCAGACAGAAAAGAAAAAGACCAAAAAAGAACTCAAAATCACCATCCCAATCTTTTTGCTCGAGGCGAGAATTTCTTCCATTTTTCGGCCGTACCAATCTTGTACTTTTTGGAGCGTACCTCGTTCGTAGTGAGTTTTTGGTGGGAAAGATTGGTAAAAATGAGCCGCAATCGCTGGAAGCAAAAACAGGGAAACAAAAAGGGCTCCGAGAAGTACGATGGTAACTGTCTTTGGCAGAACGCTGATATACTGCCCACTCACCCCCGTGATGAAAAAAAGCATCGGCAAAAACGCAAAAATCGTAGTGAGTGTCCCAGTGATGATCGGCCAACGGAAGTTTTTGAGCGTTCGAATCGCTGCCTCGATCGGTTTCATTTTTTTATCATGAATCCCAGAAGAGATTCCCTCTGTGATGATAATCGAGTTATCCACCAGAAGTCCCACCGAGAGTACCAATGCAAAAAGAGAAATCCCATTAAAAGTCTCCCCCGTCGTATGCAAAAACGTAATCGCAATTAGCAGGGCCAGCGGAATCGAAAGTGCTGCCAAAAAAGCTTCTCGCCAACCCAGGGCAATAAACATCAGTAGGGCGATCAAAAACAAAGTTTGGCTTCCGCTTTTGGTAAGTGTTCCCAGGCTTTCCAAAATATCATTAGCTCGGTTGTAGGTGATCGAGGTTTCCAGATTTTGCGGCAAAATACCTTTTTGTTTCAGCTCCTCCACACGTCCTAGTACTTGGTTGACCATCTCGAGCACGTTTCCTTTTGACGCGGATTTGATCACATCGATCAATACGGCGGGTTGGAGATTTTCACATTCTACTCCTCCTTTAGCAAAGGAGGAATTAAAGGAGGATTTGGAACCAGCAGTTGTGCAGGGATTTTTGTTTTGAGATTTTCCATCCGTTGTCAAATCTCCCCTTGATCCCCTCAAACCCCTCTGGCCATTTGATTCAAATGTGTCTCCCCTTATTAGGGGAGAGGAGGGGGGAGTAGCAAAGTAGGTCTCCACCTCAAATTTCTCAAACTCTCGGCGTACAGTGGCGATTTCTTTGAGTTTTATCAGGGCTTCATTTTCCAGCTTCAGAGGGATCTCCATAAACTCCACAGGATCCTCTAGTTCAGAACGAACAGTCACCTCAACTTTTTGCCCATCGATCGAGACAATCCCCAGCGGCATATCACGATGAGAAGCCCGGATGGCAGCGATCACTTCATTGATACCGATCTTGTGCGCCTGCAGCTTGATCGGATCGATCAGGATATGAACTTCATCCTGCGGCGCTCCTTTGACCGAAGCCTCTTTTACTTTTGGAACTCCTTCAAACTCATCTTCCAGCACTTCCGAAAACTGCTTCAACTCCGACCAGGAAAAATCCCCAGCCAGCGTCAGAGAGAGAATCGGCACATCTGAAATACTCACTTCATTGAGATCTGGATCATCGGGAATATTGGCCGGGAGATCGGGTTTCACATCATCAATTTTTTCTCGGAGGTTCTGGATATTCTCCGTCATATCACTCTCCACTTCGAATTCGACACTGAGGATCGATACTCCTGAGAGGGATATCGAACGATACTCCTCAACGTTTTCCAGCCCCTTAATCTCTTTTTCGATCTTGTTCGTAATCAGTTTCTCCACATCTCCCGGACTCGCCCCGGGCCAGACAGTCGTGATCACCGTCGCCGGGATCTCGATGGTAGGTTCTGTTTCTCGTGGGATTTCCTTGTAGCAGACCGATCCCCAGATCAGGATGAACAGGGTAAAAAGGATCGTCACCTTGAATCGGGAGAGGAAAAGGGTCCAAATTTTTGAGAGTTGTTCGTTCATTAATTCAGAAGCAGGTAGTAAGTATCAAGTATAAAGTATCAGTCTTCGTTAGATTTGAAAAGTAATTTCAAACTACGACCAACAGGGCAAGTATCAAGGAATAAGGAAAGCCAAAACTTAATACTTAATACCCAATACTTGATACCTAAAATTAAGCTTTAAATTAATTCAAAACAGCTTAATTTTATTTTATTTAACTTTAAAACATTTCTAGATATTTTTGTCCAGCTCTTTTGAAATTTGACCTTTTTTTAATATATTTTTTATTGACAAAAATTAATATCTATGATATAAAAAAAACACTTGTTCTTTTACATACCATTTTTAGCAGACACTGATCTGTGTTTGATCTATTTTGATGGTAAAAAACCTGGGTTTTCCCAGTGTTGATTACCCCAAAAGACAAATACAGATGTCCTGTCTGCTAAGTAACCGGATCGTTCATATGGAAACAAATCTTCTTTGCTTCTGTATGAACGATCCGGTGGTCGGATTGTTTATTCTGGACATATCACTTCGTGTGATACTGAGAAACGGGAGATCCCAATGAAAAAGTTCTTTTCGTGCACCATCGTCCAAGCTCTCACCATCGTCATTTTCGCGTTTGGCAGCACCTTCACCTTTCTGTATATGGAATGGAACTCGCAGATGCGAGATTACGCCATGACTTCCCTGCAGAAGGCACGAAATGGCGAACATTCGAAAATCCTCGATGTGGAACATATCCTCGGGCGAGGAGATGTTTTCGTCTCCTACCCCGACATCGGCACCACCCCGGACGAAATCAAGGAAATCAAGTGCAGGATTCCTGGAACCAAGGGATGCAGGGTCAATTTCTTCGACAACGCCAAGCTCCTGGACTAAGTCCGGTCAAAAACAGGACACGTCGCCCCCTCTAGCGACTCGGGCCGCACACGTGCGGCCCTTTTTTTTGTTTAATCCACGCAGGCTCCATATTGCATGTGGAGTCCAAATGCATTTACGTGCTTCGACTTTCCGATTTCATCGGAACGAGACAATAAATTGCCTCGTTAACCAATTTGGAATGACAAGCCTACCGATTCCTCCATCCAGAGAAATATTTCTTCGCCTTCGCTTCATCTTTTTGTTCCAAACGCAATCGCACAATCCCAAAGCTATCATCGATTTGATCCCCCTTGGCCTCCGCCGCGGCGAAAAATTTTTC
>CAYFMH010000045.1:0-13859 GCA_964344165.1 uncultured Candidatus Peribacteria bacterium
ATTAGAGATTAATCTTCATGTGTTGCGTTTAAGATGAAAAAATTCGATTTTTATTATTTTTTAACTTTTTTTAAAAAATGAATTTAGATACTCAAAGGGAAAAAAATTCCCCAGTTTCTGTAGAAAATTCAGAAACTTCTGTGGGAAAAAACCTGAGAAGATTCACTCAGGTAGTTGCTTTTTTAGCAGCGCTTGCTTCTGTTCCGGCTGTTGCTGAAGAAAAGTCTCTTTATGATAAATTAAGGGAGGAGTTAGTTGCAGATTATTTGGCGACTAAAAGTAGCTATTTGGGAGCCGCCATGCACCTTAATGATGAAGTAGTTCCACAGATTGAAACATTAAAAAAGAATGGACGATGTTTTAGTAAGCAAGAGCTATTTCGTAAAACTTCAAAGGATTTAAGAGAGGGGATGCGTTTTTTTAATGTCAACCATTTGCCTAAAATAAAGAAGTGGAAAGGAAAAGGTTTACCTCCTGAGACAGATACTTATTTAGAATACCTTGGAAGAATAGTTGTACCGACAGTAGTTAAAGATGGAATAAACTACATTGATTGTTTAGATCCTCAGGAAAAAGGAAAAAACGCCTAAATAGAAAAAAACGCGGCACTTTGTCACGTGAATCGAAGAACGAACAGAGGTGTAGCCGCGTTTTTGCCATCTATGGTTTAGTAGCAATTTAAGAGGTAAAAATTGAGAGAGTTTTTTTACACGTCTCGGGATTACCAGCATAGATGGGTTCGATAATCAGTTGATTATCGGGCTCACCCTGCTTTCCGAGCATGTATTTTTCTAATTTAATAGAATTTTACATCTCTATTTTCCTTTTTGTTTATTTTTGTTTTAAAATCGTATTGATTTTTGTATTTTTGGGAGTTTTTTTCTCCAGTCTTTCTCTCTCGTGGTGATTTTGAGTTTTCAAAATCAGGGAGCGGAAGAGGAAGGCAGGGGAGAACCACATTCAATTAATAATTATCAATCTTCAATCATCAATTAAATACATTTCTCCACTGCCTTTCACTAGGAACAAGGTGAGCAAAATTTTCAAAGAACTGGCTATTATAGCACAGGAGAAAATAAAAAGCAAACAAAAACACAGATTAAAACTGGTTTCTCTGATTTCGCAGATTTATTAAAAGGAAAAAAGAGTCTTTAATCAAAAACTCTAAATTCAATATTCAAACTTCAAGCTTCTAATTATGTAAGAAACTCTCTCTTCTTGTTTTCTGCTCGGTATTTTTCCCGGGATACAGCAGCTTGTCGAGTTAATCTTTTCGTTGGTTTCTGCTTGAAATACCGAGCCGCTCGAAACTTCTGCATGAGTCTTCGAGATTTTATATGGCTAGAAAAGCGTTTCATAAGCTTGTCTGTAGATTCTCCGTCTTTTTTTGTAACTTTGAGCATGATTTTTTGAGATAAAAATTAATCAAATCGAGCAGGAGTTTATTTTCAGAATTCGTTTTGTCAAGGATTGTTGTCCTAATTTATAAACTCCCATTGCGTTCTTCTGAAAAATTATTAGGATCGCTCCGATTTCTAACCTTTTTATAAACATGGATTACTCTTTTCCAGAACTCGGGTCTTCATTGGGAGCTGAGCGAATCAAATTCCTCGAAAGTTTCAAAAAATCTTGTCGAGGTACCATGCTGGAGATGCTGAGGACTTCACAGAGCGGACATCCAGGGGGATCTCTTTCTTGTCTCGATATTTTATCCGTTCTATATGCCTTTCGGATTTCACAGACCAATGAAAAGCTCATCGTTTCCAACGGACATATCTCTCCGGGGGTTTATTCGGTTCTCGCAGAGATGGGCGCTGTCAGTCAGGAACAGGTAATGAAGGAATTTCGACAAGTTGGATCGAAGTTTGAAGGACACGTGACCCGACATGTGGAGGGGGTTCACTTTGGGACGGGGCCTCTGGGAGTAGGCGTGTCAGCGGCGGCCGGATTTGCTTTGGCTCAGAAGCGAAAAGGAGAGGATGGAAAAGTATTTTGCCTGATGGGAGATGGAGAAGCCCAAGAAGGGCAGGTTCATGAGATGGCGCTTTTTGCCGCGAAAGAAAATCTTTCAAACTTTGTGGTTTTTATCGATTACAACCGAGTGCAACTTACGGCGAGTCTGGAGGACACGCTGCCAATCAATTTAACAAAAATGTTTCAAGCATCAGAGTGGAACGTGCTCGAGATCGATGGGCATGACCCAGAAGCCATTTGGAAATCTGTCTCTGAAGCAGAAAAAGCTGAGGCGCCGACCGTGATCGTGGCAAAAACGGTTATGGGGCAGGGGATTGGGCTTATGCAGGAGGACGGAGATAATCTGAAACCGACCTGGCACGGCCAAGCCCCAAAGCCAGATGCCATCGATGAAGAACTCAAAGATCATAGTTTGTCAGCCGATGAACAAAAGCTGTTGGGTGAATTCCGCATCGACCGGAGCTATCACCCGGCTAAAAATCGATTCCGAAAAGATCTGGATCCAATGCCGGAGGTAAATACGGGAACACCAATTCTTTATTCTGCAGATGAACTGACAGACTGCCGATCGGCTTATGGGAAATCACTTCTGGATTTGGCGAAAAATAACGAAAACGTGTGGGCGATGACCGCGGACTTGGGAGGATCGGTGATGACCAAGTTCGTCACGGCAGAACTACCAGCACAGTTTGCCGAGTTTGGGATTGCTGAGCAAAACATGATTTCTGTGGCCGGAGGAAGTTCTTTTGAAGGAATTGTGCCTTTTGCTTCAACTTTTGGAGCCTTTATTTCATCCCGAGCCAAGGATCAAGCACGGGTCAATGATATCAATCAGGCCAATGTAAAAATGGTTGCCACTCACTGTGGACTCTCCGTGGGGGAGGATGGGCCAACGCATCAGGCGATCGATGATATGGGGTCTTTCCTCGGGATGTTTCATACGATGGTGATGGAGCCGGCCGATCCCAACCACTGTGATCGGATGATTCGGTATGTGGCGTCGCATTATGGGAACTTCTATGTCCGGATGGGACGGCACAAGCTGCCAGTTCTCACCCGAGAGGACGGGGCCATTCTCTTTGATGAGAATTATGAGTATAAATATGGGAAAACAGAAGTTCTTCGAACTGGTGAAAAAGTGACCATTGTCGCCACAGGGGCAACGGTAATTGAGGCGCTAAATGCTCGAGAAGCTTCTGGCATTGATGCGGAGATCGTGATCGCGAGTTCGATCAAGCAGTTTGATGATACGCTTAAATCTTCTATCCAAAAAACCGGGAAGGTCATCACCGTCGAAGATCACAATGTGAAGTCCGGCCTCGGGAGTGCGGTGGCTCTATTTCTCGCACAAGCAGGGCTGCAGGTAGATCACTTCAAATCTCTGGGAGTGGAAGAATATCAACTCTCTGGGAAACCGGCAGAGTTGTATGATGAAGCGGGGATTGGACAAAAAGCGATTACTGAGGCACTAAAAAATATTTGAAATAAAAGTTGTGTTTGACAAGGATTTAAAAAGCCTTATAAACTAGCTGCTTTTATTAAGTTTAAGTTAAAAAATGAATAAACTAGAAGTTGGTGATGTTGAAATCGTAGAATTTTTAGAGACAGAATTGGAAGACATCCGGGAGGGGCATTTTCCTGAGGTGCCAATAATCCCTGGAGTAGCGCAGATTGAAAAAGGAATGCAGGTTTTGGGGATGGAGCATTATCAAGACGGAGATGCAATTGTTTGGAAATTTCCAGAGGGGGATTCTCAAGCTGGTCCCGCCTTACTCACTGATAATGCTATGTTTGTTATTTCTCCAGAAGAAGATGAACAAGGAACTTTGAGATTCATTTCTGTTTATGGAGGAAATGAAGTGACAAATTCGGTTATAAGCAGAAAAACAGAGGAGGACCTAAAGTATAAAGATTTTTTTTCGGTCCTAAAACCATTAGCAGAAAAAACAGAGGTGAAATATGCTTCGAAAGAAGCTTTACCTCATAGAGGGAAATGGAATTTAGTAAATCCTAAAACTTCCATTCGAACTGTAGGAAACAAAGCAGAAGGAATAAGAGGGAGATTTGATGCAGACTTGAGATCTCCAAAAATTCGAGAACATTTAAAAAATGGCAAATTATCGCCTATTATTTTGATGGAATTTCTTGGTCAACAAATAGCTTCTTTTACTTTGAATGATGCAGAAATACCAACTTTTCAAGAAATAGATTTTTGCTTTCACAAAGGAGCGCATGAAATTTCTTTGGAGGATCTTGATGAGGTAGGAGTGTATTTTGAGGTGCGAAGAGAAAAAAGAAAAATAGAAATGAAGGCTGTTTTTAATACTCCTGGAACCTCTGGGGCAGTAATTTATTCTGGTGGATTTTCTGCTAATGCGCTTTCTGAAAAATTATTTAGAAAAGCTATGGATTCTGCTCGAAAAAAGGCAGAAGGAGGTGAAAAAGAGGTTTCAGCTACAAGAAGTGGAATTACTACTGCCGTCGAAAAAGCTACTAAATAAAAAATTGCCAAACAGCTCTCATCTTCTTAAAATTGAGCCAACAATTTTTTAAAATAAAAAAAGATGACACTTTTTGGTTACACGATCTCAGAGTTTCTTGCGATTGATCTTTTTGGTGAATTTACGATAGAGGAGCTCCTCATCGCGGCAGGATGTTTTGTTGGATTGGTGATTCTTTTTCGGATTTTTCGAACGATTCTTTTGAAGCGATTTGAATATTTAGCCAAAAAAACAACTTCAGACTTAGATGATAAATTGGTGGAGATTGTAGAAAATATCACGCCGCTTTTTTATTGGTTTTTAGCCCTCTACATAACGACCAAAGTTTCTCCTATTATCAACGGAGATTTTGAGAAGTTTTTTGATGGGGCTTTTATTATTTTTGCGGTTTATGAGGTAGTGAAGATATCACAAAATATGTTTGGATACGGGATCGAAAAATGGAATCAAGCTGAGCACAAACATCTTACACCGACCACCCTCCATGCAATCAAACTCCTAATTGGGATTATTATTTGGTCATTGGGCCTGTTGTTGGTTCTTTCTAATCTCGGATTTGATATCTCAGCCTTGTTGGTAGGAGGAGGTATCGGAGGTATCGCGATTGCCTTAGCGGCTCAGAATATTTTGGGAGATTTGTTTTCTTCTTTTTCTATCTATTTCGATCGGCCGTTTGGAGTGGGGGACTTCATCGTGGTAGGGACGGACAAAGGAGTCGTGAAAAAAATCGGGCTTAAAACCACGAGAATTCAGACGCTCCTCGGAGAAGAACTAGTGATTTCCAATAAAGAACTGACGAATGCTCGAGTACAGAATTTCAAAAGAATGAAACGGCGAAGAATTAGTTTCTCTTTTGGGGTGATCTATGAGACAGACAATAAAAAGCTCAAAAAAATCCCAGAAATGCTACAAAAAATTATTGATAAACCAGAATTAGCAGAATGTGATCGAGTGCATTTTCATACTTTTGGGGATTCGGCCCTGATTTTTGATGTGGTGTATTACATTAATTCTTCTGATTATGTGGATTACATGAATACGCAGCAGGGGATTAATTTTGATATTCGGGACAAGTTTGAAAAAGAAGGAATCGAAATGGCCTATCCAACACAGACGGTTTATGTGAAGAAATAGTTAAAAAGAATCAATCTTCCCCGAATAGTCGGGATCTTCGACAATTATCAATGATCAATTAACAATTTTGGAGTTTTTAAAATTATTTTTGACAAGATTTTTTACTTTTTTATCTTGCCGCGCGAGGAATCATATTTACTTGAATAGGTGATGGAGGGGACCCCGAATCCAATCCGGACCTCATTGGTCGAGTCATCCTGTCAGTATTTCCTCGCGGGAGGTGTGGAGTCCGGTGTTATTTACGCTGGCTTCCCCTCCCGACCAATTTTTTATTTTTGACAAAGATAGGTTTTTAAAAGTATAAGCATACCAACGAAGAAATACCTATCCGTGTGACCTTTTCTGCATGAAATTTGGATTCGGACCCTTAAGCGGGGGAGGTTCCCCCCCTTCTCTGCGTTTCATAGCGATTGGTCCAAATGAGTAGGAGTACTATTTCCTTGGGGGGGAGCGTTGACTCCGGCGGTAGAGCTCCCCCCGCTTTTTTTAGACACTTAAAAATGTTCCAAAATTTTGAACTTTGAATTTTGATTTTTAAATTTTTTTACACATCGTTCTTCTCCCCATGATAGGTCGTGTATAGATAGTTGGTCTGTGCGGGGAATTCAGCCGCGAGCGTATCGATTTGTTTAGTGATGGGGGCGATATTGCCTTGGCGCCTGAGTTTTCTGATTTCTTCAGTGCTTTTTTTCGTCAATTCAGCAATCGTATTATCAGAAAATCCAAGCTCTTTGGCTTCTTTTATCGTTTCTTCATTTAGTTCCGCTTCAGGAAGCTCTTGGGCGAAGTCTGTGATTCTTTTGAGCTGGTAGAGAAACCAGTGATCGATCTTGGTCATTTCCCAGATTTCTTCGACGGTGTAGATATTCTGGTACAGCGCCTGGCTGACTGCAAAAATTCTCTGTGGGGAGGCTATTTTTATGGCCTCAGTAAGTAATTCTTTATCAGAAAAATCAGTAGGAGAATCAAGCACGCCTTCTGATCCGATAGCCAGCATCCGGACGGCTTTTTGGATACATTCTGGAAATGTCCGTCCCAATGCCATCACTTCTCCAACGGATTTCATTTCCGTGGAGATTTCGTGTGATACTTTTCGGAATTTCTGTAGATCCCAGCGTGGAATTTTTAATGCTAGATAATCGAGCGCTGGTTCGAAGAAAGCCGTGGTCACCTGCGTGATCGCATTTGGGATCTCTGGCAGCGTCTTTCCCATGATGATTTCTGCTGCGACGGCGGCAAGAGGATATCCCGTAGCTTTTGACGCGAGGGCAGAACTACGAGAAAGTCGTGCATTGACCTCGATGACTCGGTATTCAGCTGGGTCGTTTGGGTTGAGCGCGTACTGGATATTACATTCTCCGATGATTCCGAGATGACGGATGGTTTTGATAGCGGTAGTTCGTAGATGTTGATATTCGAAGTTTCCGAGCGTCATAGAAGGAGAGATCACGATGGATTCTCCGGTGTGGATTCCGAGGGGATCGAAGTTTTCCATATTTACTACGGCGATGGCATTATCTGCTCCGTCGCGGACAATCTCATATTCGATCTCTTTCCATCCTCGAAGGTCCTCTTCTACGAGCACCTGAGGCGAGAAGGCAAAAGCTTCTTTTGCCATGGATTCAAACTTCTTTTCGTTTTCACAAAATCCAGATCCTTTTCCTCCCAGAGCAAATCCAGCTCGCATGATCAGAGGGAATCCAATTTTTTCAGCGGCGGCTTTGGCATCTTTTAGGTTGGTAGCGGCGATAGATCGTGGAGTTTTTACACCTATTTCATCTAATTTTTGTACAAAAATATTCCTATCTTCCGTGGCTTGGATTACCGAGACCGGAGTCCCCATTACTTCTACTTTGTATTTTTTGAGAATGCCTTTGGCTTCTAGTTCAAGCCCACAGTTGAGCGCCGTCTGTCCTCCAAAAGAAAGTACCAGATGATCTGGAGATTCTCGAGCGATGACTTTTTCTACAAACTCTGGAGTAACGGGCAGGAAATACACTTTATCAGCCGTAGATTTTTCTCCAGAAAATTCCTGCGGGTCGGTCTGAATTGTCGCAATGTTTGGATTGATGAGGATCACCTCATGTCCGGCTTTTTTAAAAGTTTTAATCGCTTGCGACCCAGAATAATCAAATTCTCCCGCCTCCCCGATTTTTAATGCCCCAGAACCCAGTAAAAGTATTTTCATAACAACTTATTGGTTATCATTTTTAACTAAAAGGTACGGCGGACAGGCCTGCTTCTCCGATCTTCAAAGCTCCCGATCCCAGCAGTAAAATCTTCATCGGGAGGGATTGTAACCAAAAAATAAATTTTGGCGAGCTTAATTGTTAACAAAAAAGTAGAAATTAATCTTTTAAAACTTTTTCTACTCTTTCTTGCATTTCGATAACTATGAGAGTCTGTTTTAATACTGTTTTTAATTCATCAAAATTTGAATTTTCAAATTTTCCTTTTGATACACGTCTTATTACAGAAACCAGGAATTTAACCTGTTTTTGAAAGACATCCATATTAACTTCTTCTTCAGTCAATGAATCAAGATTTAATTTTCTAACCCTTTTTAAGGTTTCTTTTTTAACTTCTTCCATACTATCACCTATCCCGTATTCTATAGAAAGAACTCTCCAAGGATTTTCTGGATCTGAATCCATTTCTGTTAAACGATTTGCATTTTTGGCAGTGAGAATTCTTCTTAGATCTGGTATTAAATGAGCAGAAAAGAGATATGGTGCATCTTCGAGTAACCTTAGGTTTTGCTCAATACTTAAATTTTCTTCAAAAGCTTTTTTTACTCCTTCTTCGTCTTTTGAAATAGCTGCTTTAATTTGTTCTTCAGTGGGATTTTCTATTTGATAAACCCCATAAGGATCTACTGAATGCAGGAGTAAATCCAATGCCTGGTTAAATTCATGATGTTCAGATCGGTCTTCGAGTCTTATCATTTGTAAAAAATTAAGAAAGGTTATTATACCCGAAATAAGGACATTTTTCAAACAAAAATTTCTTTTTCGTTTTTTGAAACTAAATTAGAATAGGAAAAGATGGATTCAATCATAAAGTTTTTTCAACCCATAAAAAGCGGGCCTCAACCCTTTTTCCGAAGGAAACATTTCTTTTTTCAACTTTTGGTGGCGTTTGATATTGCTTTTATTGCACTGCTTTTTTTGGAATTTATTTATCCAGGCAACCAAGTCATTCGAGGATTTGAGATATTTTTAGGACTTATTTTTATCTTGGAATTTATCCAGCGGGTCTGGACGGCAAAAAAAAGAAACAAACCAGTTTTTTCTATTTGGAAACTTTTTAATCTGATTATCATTTTTGCAATCTTTGAGCGGTTTTTATTTGAATCAGACCTAATTGTGCTTCATATGTTGGCTTCTCTGAGGATTTTGCGTTCTTATCGGGCGATCAGGATGCTGCTGAAGACCAATAACTTTGTCTCTCGAAATCACGAAGTGGTGCTATCAGCCGTAAATTTATTAGTGTTTATTTTTATCATGACGGCGATGGTGTTTGTCCAGCAGGCACCGATCAATCCCGGAATTAATACCTATGTGGATGCGCTTTATTTTACGATCACGACACTGACGACGACAGGGTTTGGAGATGTGATTGCTGTGGGAGAAAATGGAAAACTGTTGGTCGTGATTATTATGGTACTCGGGGTGGGGTTATTTTTGAAACTGGCGAGTAGTATCTTCAGCCCGTCGAAGATTTATTTCAAATGTAAACATTGTGGTTTGGTTCACCATGATGCGGATGCATCGCACTGTAAGCATTGTGGGAAGATTGTGCACATTGAGAGTTCGGGGTAGGGGATAATTACGAATTACGAGTAACAAATTACAAATTTTAGGGTTTAGATTGCGGAATTCTGATTTTATGAGTATAGGAGAAGTGTAATGGACACAATCTCTGCATTTTTACATTTTTCAGCACAAATTCTTGAAGGCAGGGAAGGCATCTTTTTTAGTGAACGAGATACTGAGGCACAAGAAAACTGGATTTTTGGAGTAGGAGAAAAGGTAGCGGCAGATTTTGAAAAAGGTCCGTTTCCGTTTTTTTCAGTAAGCGATTTTGACGGAAAAAATAGAAAATACTGGCATTTCGAGGAGATTTTTTCCTCAATGAATAATGATCAATTAACAATGATCAATGAAGGAAATTTTAAAAATTTAAAATTACGAATTAAGGAAGATTTAGAAAAATATTCCACTGAGACGAAAGAAAGTTTCTATGAAAAAGTGCGAGCGGTGCAAAAAGCCGAAAAAGAAGGAGAAATGTGGGTGCTCAATCTCGCGCATGAGTTGCGGGGAGATTTTGACACCATCGCAGGCGCGATGACGTCATCGCGCCTCCCGGTTCAAATGGTATTAGGAGCGTTTTTACGATTTTTACAATCAGGTCGTCCACATGCCGGCGGGATCGTCTGGACGAAAGACTTGAAGTTTGTTTCTTTCTCCCCCGAGGTATTCCTCCGCCAAAAAGGGCAAAAAATATCAACCTATCCGATCAAAGGAACGGGCGGGAAAAAAGCTCTGGAATCGGAAAAAGAAATCTCCGAGCTCCACATGATCACGGATCTGCTCCGAAACGATCTGGCGCAGATTGCAAGGAATGTAAAAGTAGAAAAAGCACGTTTTTTGACCGATGAAGGGCATTTTTTCCACGCCCGATCAGAGATTTCTGCCGAGTTGATAAATCAGACTTTGACCGAATCAGACTTTCTTAAACTACTTCCAGCGGGGTCTATTTCTGGGTCGCCAAAGCATCGCGTAGTGGAGGAAATTTTACAACAAGAATCCTTTGATCGGGGACTTTATACCGGGACGTTTGGGGTGAAGTTTTCGCCGGCAGATTCAATCTTCAATATTTTGATCCGGACGATGTTTCTCGACGATAAGGGATGGCGATTTCCGGTAGGAGCGGGGATTACGGTGGAGTCAGATCCGGAGCGGGAGTGGGCAGAGACACTTGAGAAAGCAAAATCAGTTTTGCAGTTTTTTTGATACATAGCAAAACGCCGGCATCCGTGTGGACACCGGCGGGTCGCTCTTTCGTCAATCCGTTTGTATCTTGACTCCCTTGTGGGCCGTCATGAAGGCTGCCTCGATCTGCGCTTTGACAGCCTGAGGGTTTTCGATACAGGGGATAAACCACCCCCCCTTGATAATTTCCGTGTTCGCCATTGTGACGGTTCTCATGGAGACCTTCCCCGTCCCAAGGAGACGGCCAAAGGTTCCTTGGGTCAACTCAACGAAGGTGATACGGTCGATGGACTTTGTTTGTTCTATTTTTCCCCAGGGAAAGCTTGCCCTGCTGGCTTTGAATTTCACTTGTCCAGTTTCAGGATTTCTTGAGAACTTGTTTATTTCACTCGCGTCGTAGAGGCCCGAAATAAAGCTCGTTCCCGTGAGAATGGCCAATATTCCGGATGCCCAAAGGGTTGCCTTGAATTTGGTTGAAAAACCTTTTGAAAAAGCCTGCTTCATGGCGTAGATGAAAACGACGCTAGAAACGAGGAACAGAATGAGGGAGAAAAGATACTCTCCCAGGAAGCCGTACATGCTGCTGTGGAAAACAAGACTTTCGTTGCCGGTCATGGAGCGTCTCCTGTTGCAAGGTTGATTTGGAAAAGAGCGAGACGACAACCGAAACGCTCTCAAAGGTTAAAAAGAAAGGTTTGGTTGCATGAGGTTTTTCGAAATAATTAAATCGAAAAACATCCTTATTTTAAATCATATAATTTCATTATCAAGACATTGGCCATGTGAAATCTAAATTTGCTTTTACGTATTGATTTTTTTTGTCTTTTCTTTACGTTCAATCCATCAATTTTAACTCAAAATAAATCATGAAAAAACCTTTTCCAAAAAACGCTCCGCGAAAAACGAATCCTTTTATGTATCTTTTTATCATTGCCTTGGTGGGAGCGCTTTTTACCGTGATCTATCGGCCGGATATGGTGGTTCCTGGTAAAAAACCAGAAGAAATCGCCCTCTCGGCTCTGCTCGAAAAATACGAAAAAAATGAGCTCAAATCAGTCCAGATCAAAAATCACAAAGTGATGGCCGAGGACAAAGAAGGAAACAAGTTTGAATCTATCCGAGAAGAGACCGCCACAATCAAAGATCTCGGGCTCAATGATCTGGATAAAGAAACAACCGTGGAAATCGTGGATACCAGTAGTGAAAAAATGTGGACGAATATCTTGCTGGGAGCGGCCCCATTTTTGCTGTTGATCCTTTTTCTTATTTTTATTTCTCGTCGGATGGGAGGCGGCATGGGAGAAGGAGGGCCTTTTGGCTTCGGAAAATCAAAGGCCAAAGTCTACAACAAAGAAAAACACCAGACCAAATTTGCCGATGTAGCGGGAGCGGATGAAGCCAAAGAAGAAGTAGAAGAGATCGTGGACTTCCTCAAAAGTCCAAAAAAATATGTAAAAGCCGGAGCTAAAATCCCAAAAGGAACTTTATTGATTGGACCTCCAGGAACAGGGAAAACCCTCATCGCTCGAGCGATTGCCGGAGAGGCCAATGTACCGTTCTTTTCCGTCTCGGGATCGGAATTTGTGGAGATGTTTGTGGGAGTGGGGGCCAGTCGGGTTCGTGACCTTTTTAAGACGGCCAAAAGAAACGCGCCGGCCATCATTTTTATCGACGAGATCGATGCAATTGGGAAACAACGAGGGGTAGGAGGAACCGGGGGACATGATGAAAGAGAACAGACTTTGAACCAGATTTTGACGGAGATGGATGGGTTTGAGCCAGACCTCTCTGTAATCATCATCGGAGCGACCAATCGACCAGATGTACTCGATAAGGCGTTGCTTCGTCCGGGTCGGTTTGACCGTCGAATCACGGTGGATCTCCCGGATCTCAATGCCAGAGAAGAAATTCTCAATGTTCACACAAAAAATAAAACACTGGCTCCAAAAACAGACCTCCGAAAAATTGCGGCCAAGACGGTGGGTTTCTCTGGAGCCGATCTCGAGAACGTCATGAATGAAGCAACGATTTCTTCTGTAAAGTTTAAACGAAAAGCGATTGTCCAAGAAGATCTCGAAAATGCGGTCGAAAAAGTGGCCATGGGGCCAGAAAGACGATCACGACGGATAACAGAAGTGGAACGACAAGTAATCGCTCATCACGAGGTGGGGCATGCGATTGCCGGACACTTTACCGAGAATTGCGAACCCGTGCACAAAATCTCTGTTATCTCACGAGGAGGGGCGCTGGGAGTGACTTGGTTTCTTCCAGAAGAGGACAAATATCTGGTGAGCGAAGAAAAGTTTAAAGATGAGATGATTTCTCTGCACGGGGGGCGGGTAGCAGAACGGCTTATCTTCGGCAAAACTACGACGGGAGCTTCCAACGACCTAGAAAGAATCTCAAACATTGCCAGAAATATGGTGATGACTTATGCCATGGGAGATTCAAAAAAACTCGGTTCAGTTGTTTTTGCAGAACGGACAAAAGGCTTTGCCGGGATTGATTTTCATGAGAATGATTATTCGGCAGACACCGCAAAAATGATCGATGAAGAGGTGAAAAGACTGGTGGCGGAAGCGGAAGAAAAATGTGAAAAAATTCTCAAAAAGAATCTGCCGCTGCTGAAAAAAATCGCGAAAGATCTACTCGAAAAAGAAACTATCATGCGGGATGAGTTTTTGGCCTACTTTAAATAAGAAGCAAGTAGTTAGGAGGAAGAAGTAAGAAGCGTAATAAATTTATCTTCTTCTTCGATTTCTTTTGCTTTGGCCTTGCTTGGCTTTTTGTCTTTGGAGGCGTCTTTTTCGGACGAAAGGATTTTCTCCACGAGGGAGAGTGGGGGCAAGATTTGTTTTTGTTTCTTTCTTTTTAGTTTTTCCTGTCTTTAAAGGTTTTTTTTGAATTTGGGACTGTTATAATCTTTCTTTTATAAATCGGTTTTCTGGATCGCTTTTCAAAACTGTTTGGTAGGCGGTTTGCGCACAAAAATACGCTTCAGTTGCTTCTGCTACTCGTCCACGGATGATATTACTTTCTTTTAATAAACCATTGAGAAATCCTCCGCTTTCATCCAAAAATTCCTCTACTTTTTCTAAAATAGTACTGAGAGGAGCATTTTGAAAAATCGGTTCTAATTCTGCAGTTGTTGGTATTCTGTTTTCTAAATAACAGGAAAACCAAAAAAAGTCAAGTTTTTTTGTACCCGAATATCGAAATTAAAAAGCAGAAAAGAACTGATAAGAAAGGATAACAC